>JAVXWV010000773.1:0-3211 GCA_032230775.1 Mycobacterium sp.
TCCCCTACATCGTCGGCCCCGACCCCGAACCCCTCGACGACAAGATTCGCGCCATCGAGAAGTACGCGGAGAAGGTCATCTCGAAGCGGTGAGCGACGCGTCGATCGCCGCAGGGCTCAGCACGTGATCGAGCACCATCGTTGCGCTGCCGATGACACCGGAGCGGTCGCCATACGTCGACGGCACCACTTGCAGCACCCGCGTGGCCAACGCGGTTGCGTTGCCGTACAACGTTTCTCGTAAACCCGCGACGAAGATGTCATAGGCGCCCGCCATATCCCCCGCCACCACCAGCACGGCGGGGTTGAGGAGATTGACCGCGCCCGCAAGGACTTCGCCGACGTGGCGGCCGCTGTCGCGGATCATCCGGCGAGCGTCGGCGTCCCCACTGTTGGCCAGGTCTACCACGTCGCGCATGTGGCCAACGACATGGCCGTCGGCTTGCAACGCACGGACCAGCGCCCAACCGCCCGCGATGGTCTCCAGGCACCCGGTGTCACCGCAGCGGCAGGGCAGACCCGCTGCTGCGGGCGTCTTGTTGTGGCCGAATTCGCCTGCCGCCTGTGCCGCCCCGCGCTGCAACACCCCACCGGCGATGATGCCCGCGCCAAGACCCGTCGACGCCTTGATCACGAGCAGATCGTCGAAGGCCTGCCGATCGCCGCACCGTTCGGCGAGCGCGATGACGTTGACGTCGTTGTCGAGAATCACCGGCGCATCGGTGAGTTCCGCGAAGTACGGCGGCAGCGGCACGCCATCCCAGCCGCTCATGATCGGCGAGTCGAGGCTGCACCCGCGTTCCCTGTCGACAGTTCCTGGCAGGCTCAACCCGACGCCGTAGATCTTGTCGTTGCGGTGACCCGATTCGTCGAGAAGCGCATCCGCTCGCTTGACCACGTCGGGCATCAGGTCGTCGGGACTGAGGCCCGGATCCTGGTCGATGTCGGCGGTCGCCAGGACTTCGCCGGCCATGTTGCACACCGCGAGGCGGGTGCGACTGCGCCCGATCGCCGCCGACAGCGCGACACCGGCGTCGGCGTTAAAACTCAACAAGGTTGCGGGGCGACCGCCTGTCGAGGGTGCCTGTTCGCGCTCGATGATCAGCCCCTGCGCCGCCAGCGAGGTGATGCGGGCCGCCACGGCGGTGCGCGACAGCCCGGTGAGCTGGCCGATCTCGGCGCGGGTGACGTCACGCCGGTCTCTGATCAAGGCATAGACGTCCCCGGCGGACGTCGGCAGCGCCGCCCTGAGTTGAGCCATGTTGTCAGCGTAACTTCGATCACTTTAGTATTTCAAGTACCTAAGTCGGTTTGCGATGAGTCGGAAGTCTGTCTACCGTTGGCTACAACATGACCACTTCACTTGATCGGCCAACCCGTCCCATCTCGGTCGTCGCGCCCGGTCCGGCCGTGCGCTGGCTCGCGGTGCTCGCACTGGCTCTCGGCGGATTCGGCATCGGCACCACCGAGTTCGTGGCGATGGGTCTGCTCCCCGATATCGCGTCCAGCCTCGGCATCAGCGAACCGACCGCGGGCCATGTGATCTCGGCGTACGCACTGGGTGTGGTGATCGGTGCGCCGCTCATTGCGGCGCTGGCCGCGCGGGTTCCTCGCAAAACACTGCTGCTTTCCCTGATGGCGGTGTTCACGCTCGGCAACCTGGCCAGCGTGCTCGCGCCGTCTTACCAGACGCTGATGATCGCCCGGTTCGTCGCCGGGTTGCCGCACGGCGCCTACTTCGGGGTCGCGGCCCTGGTGGCAACGCACCTGATGGGGCCGCAGAACCGCGCGAAGGCGGTCGCACACGTGATGACCGGCCTCACCGTTGCCACCGTGATCGGTGTGCCGATGGCGTCCTGGCTTGGCCAGGCACTGGGCTGGCGCAGCGCGTTCGGGCTCGTGGTGGCCATCGGCATCGCCACTCTAGTCACCCTGTCCTTCTGGTTGCCCGCCCAGTTGCGGTCCATGCACATCACCAGCCCCCTCACCGAACTGAGCGCGCTCAAGCGGGTGCAGGTTTGGCTGGCACTGGCCGTCGGGATGATCGGCTTCGGCGGCATGTTCGCCGTCTACACCTACATCAGCACCACGATGACCGATGTCGCCGGCCTGCCGAGGTGGCTGGTTCCGTTGGCGCTCATGGTCTTTGGTGCCGGCATGGTCGTTGGCAACCTGGTCGGCGGCAAGCTGGCGGATCAATCGGTGATCCGCGCGCTGTATCTGTCGATGGGTGCGCTCGCCATCGTCTTGGCTGCGTTCGTGCTGGCCTCACACAACCCGTGGACTGCGCTGTTGGTGTTGTTCGGCATCGGCGCTGCCGGTTCGGCGGTCGCCCCCGCGCTCCAGACCCGACTGATGGACGTCGCGCACGATGCCCAGACCCTGGCGGCCGCGCTGAACCATTCGGCGCTCAACATCGGCAACGCGACGGGCGCCTGGGTTGGCGGCGTGGTGATCGCCGCCGGCCTCGGCTACACGGCGCCTGCCGCCGCGGGTGCGCTGCTCGCGCTGGCCGGCCTTGGCGTGCTCACCGTGTCGATGGTGCTGCAGCGCCGGACGCTAGTCTGACCCGGTGCCCGTACTCGACAAGTTCCGCCTCGACGACAAGGTCGTCATCGTCACAGGCGCCTCATCCGGTTTAGGTGTTTCGTTCGCCCAGGCGTGCGCGGAGGCCGGCGCCGATGTGGTGCTGGCCGCCAGGCGCATCGACAAGCTTTACGCGACATCACGTCTCGTCGAGTCGGCAGGCGGGCGCGCGTTGACCGTCGCCACCGACGTCACCGATCCGGCGCAGTGTCAGGCGATGGTGGACGCCGCGATGGCCGAGTTCGGCCATGTCGACGTGCTGGTCAACAATGCCGGCGTCGGAACCGCGGTGCCGTCCACCCGCGAGACGCCCGACGAGTTTCGCGCCGTCGTTGACATCAACCTGAACGGCTCGTACTGGTCCGCGCAAGCATGCGCGAAGGTGATGCAGCCGGGTAGCTCCATCGTGAATATCTCAAGTGTGCTCGGCCTGACGACGGCCGGCCTGCCGCAGGCCGCCTACAGCGCGAGCAAGGCCGGCGTCATCGGCCTCACCCGGGATCTGGCCCAGCAGTGGAGTTCTCGCAAGGGCATTCGCGTCAACGCGATCGCGCCGGGATTCTTCGAATCCGAGATGACCGACGCCTACTTGCCAGGGTACATCGACAGCCTCAAACCGCGAGTGC
>JAVXWV010000797.1:0-4621 GCA_032230775.1 Mycobacterium sp.
CACGTTGCGCGGCCACTGCCCGAAAGATCGGTTATCACACGAGCCGCCGATACCATCCGCACGGCGCGCAAACCGCTGATAGTCGCCGGCGGCGGTGTCATCTATTCCGGCGCCTCCGAGGCGCTGGCGGCATTCTGCGAGCAGACCGGCGTCCCCGTCGGAATGAGCCAGGCAGGCAAGGGCGCCCTGCCGTACGACCATCCGCAGTGCGTCGGCGCGATCGGATCGACCGGTACCACCGCCGCCAACGCGCTTGCGGCCGAGGCAGACGTCGTGATTGGAATCGGCACGCGCTACAGCGATTTCACCTCCGCGTCGCGTACGGCATTCAACAACCCCGACGTGAAGTTCGTCAACATCAACGTCGCGTCGCTGGACTCGGTCAAGCAGGGCGGCGTCAGCGTGGTGGCTGACGCCCGCGAGGCCATCGATGCACTCCGCGCGGTGCTCGGTGACTACCGCGTCACCGACGAGTACCGGACTCGCACCGCCGCGCTCGCACAGGAATGGGACGACACCGTGTCGGCCGTCTATCGGGTGGACGACAGTGCAGCGCTGAACCAGAACCAGGTGATCGGCCTCGCCAACACGCTGTCCGATCCCCGAGATGTGGTGGTGTGCGCAGCGGGCTCGATGCCGGGCGATCTTCACAAACTCTGGCGCACCAGAGATCCCAAGGGCTACCACGTCGAGTACGGCTACTCCTGCATGGGCTACGAGGTGGCCGGCGGGCTCGGGGTCAGGATGGCCGATCCCAGCCGCGACGTCTTCGTCATGGTGGGCGACGGCTCCTACCTCATGATGGCCACCGAACTGGTGACCGCTGTGCAAGAGGGCATCAAGGTCATCGTCGTACTCGTGCAGAACCACGGCTTCGCGTCCATCGGATCGTTGTCGGAAGCGCTGGGCTCGCAACGGTTCGGCACCGCCTACCGCTACCGCAGCGACGACGGTCGCCTCGACGGCGCGAAGTTACCTGTCGACCTCGCCGCCAACGCGGCGAGCCTCGGCGCCCATGTCGTCAAGGTCGTCACGGCCGCGGAGTTCACTGACGCAGTCAAGGTGGCCAAGGCCAGCGATCGCACCACGGTTATCCACGTCGAGACCGACCCGCTGATCCCCGCGCCCGACAGCGAATCATGGTGGGACGTACCGGTATCCGAGGTATCCACACTGGAGTCCACGCAGGCCGCCTACCAGACCTACGCGGAGTGGAAGAAGATCCAGCGTCCACTCATCCGCCCCTCCGATTCGTGAGAGGAACGAAAGCCCAATGAGCACAATCCTGGTGGGATCCGCGCCTGACTCATGGGGCGTCTGGTTTCCCGACGACCCCGGCCAAACCCCGTACACCCGCTTCCTCGACGAGGTCGCCGCCTCCGGTTACCAATGGATTGAACTCGGTCCCTTCGGCTACCTGCCGACAGATCCCAAACAGTTGGCGGACGAACTGGCCGCCCGCAACCTGAAGCTTTCCGCTGGCACCGTGTTCGAGCACTTACACCAGGACAATTCCTGGGACGCGGTGTGGAAGCAGATCGAGGACGTCGCGCGGTTGACTGCGGCGGTCGGCGGCAAGCACGTCGTCGTCATCCCCGAGATGTGGCGCGACCCCGCAACTGGAGCCGTCCTCGAGGACCGAACTCTGACCGCCGAGCAATGGCGCAAAAAGACCCAAGGCATGAATGAGCTCGGCAAGGCAATGTTCGAAAAGTACGGTGTTGGTGCCCAATACCATCCGCACGCGGACAGTCATGTGGACACCGAGGAGAACGTCTATCGCTTCCTCGACGGCACCGACGGCGAGTTCGTCAACCTGTGCCTGGACACCGGGCACATCAGTTACTGCGGCGGCGACAACATCGCGATCATCGAGCGCGCACCTGATCGCATTGGATACCTCCATCTGAAACAGGTCGACCCGGAGGTACGCGCGAAGGTGGAGGCCGAGGACCTCCCCTTCGGCGAGGCCGTCAAGCTCGGCGCCATGACCGAGCCTCCCCGCGGAATCCCAGACATGCCACCGCTACTCGCCGCGATCGAGCGCCTCGGCATCGACGTGTTCGCGATCGTCGAGCAGGACATGTATCCGTGCGATGTCGACGCACCATTGCCCATCGCGCAGCGCACGCGCAAGTACCTGGGTTCGTGCGGTGTCCCCTCCGTGAAGTTCTAGGAGTCCAAAGGCCATGTCAGAACTGCGCATTGCCGTCCTCGGCGTCGGCGTCATGGGCGCCGATCACGTCGCCCGCATCACCAGCCGGATCAGCGGCGCACGTGTTGCAGTCGTCAACGACTACGTCACCGAGAAGGCCGAACAGATCGCCGCGAACATCCCCGGCTGCCGGGCCATCGTCGATCCACTCGACGCCATCGCCGATCCTGACGTCGACGCGGTCGTGCTCGCCACCCCGGGACCAACCCATGAGAAGCAGCTGTTGGCCTGTCTCGAACACGGCAAGCCGGTGCTGTGCGAGAAGCCGTTGACCACAGATGTCGAGACCTCGCTCGGCGTCGTCAAACGCGAGGCCGAACTCGGTAAGCGGTTGATCCAGGTGGGGTTCATGCGCCGGTTCGATCACGAGTATGCGCGGCTGAAGGCACTTCTGGACGGCGGTGAGCTCGGCCGTGCGCTGGTACTGCACTGCGCGCACCGCAACCCCGCAGTACCGCCCACGTTCGACAGCGAAATGGTGGTGCGCGACTCGCTGGTCCACGAGGTCGACGTCACCCGCTTCCTTTTCGACGAGGAGATCGCGTCGGTCCAAATCATCAAACCGGTCGCCAACCCGGGTGCTCCGCAGGGTCTCGCCGACCCCCAAATCGCCATCATGCGGACCGCGTCCGGTAAGCACGTCGACGTTGAGTTGTTCGTCACGACCGGTGTGGCCTACGAGGTACGCACCGAGGTGGTTGCCGAAAAGGGCAGCGCCATGATCGGGCTCGATGTCGGACTGGTGCGCAAGAGTGCGCCTGGCCACTGGGGTGGCCAGATCACCCCCGGCTTCCGGGAACGCTTCGGCCAGGCCTACGACACTGAGTTCCAGCGCTGGGTCGACGCCGTTCGGGCCGGTGTCACCACCGGAAACTACACAGACGGCCCGGGCTCGTGGGACGGCTACGCCGCCGCCGCGGTGTGCGAGGCGGGCGTCGAGTCGCTCGACAGCGGGCTGCCCGTGGACGTGAAGATCGTCGAGCGCGCATCGATCAAGGGAGCGTGACCATGAAGATCGCGCTGGATCCCACACCATTCCACCACGAGCACGAACTGCTCGAATTCCCCGCTCTGGTAGCCGAACTCGGCTATGAGTACCTGCAGTTGACGCCCCACCGCGACTTCATCCCGTTCTTCAACCATCCCCGCGCGGATGACGAACTGGTCGCCAAGTTCCGCAAGGCCTGCGCCGACGCGGGTGTCGGGATTGCGTCGGTGTTGCCGGTGCTGCGTTGGTCGGGACCCGACGAGGATGCCCGCGAGGCCGCGGTGCGCAACTGGAAACGCGTCGTCCAGATCACCGTCGACCTCGGCGTCAACGTGATCAACACGGAGTTCTCGGGCCGTCCCGAGAAGGCCGAGGAATCCGAGCGGGCATTCTTCCGGTCGATGGAGGAGCTCGTCCCGATCTTCGAGCGCGAAGGCATCGATGTGCGGATCGACCCGCATCCGGACGACTTCGTCGAGGACGGGCTGGAGGCGCTGCGGATCATCCGCGGCATCAACTCCCCCAACATCGGGATGGTGTACGTCGCCTGCCACACATTTCACATGGGAGGCACTATGGGCGGCGGCATGACCAAGATCATGCGAGCCGCCGGTGACAAGCTAAGGCTGGTGCACGTCGCCGACACCATGGACCACCACCGCAGCCACGGGCTGCGGTACATCACCAACCCGCCGGGCAATCCGGCGCGGGTGCACCAGCACCTCAAGATCGGCGACGGCGATGTCGACTGGGACGAGTTCTTCGGTGGATTGGCCGAAATCGGCTTCTATGACCGCCCCGACACCGTAATGGTGTCGTCGGTGTTCGCCGAGGACGAGAACGCCGACGAAGTCTCGCGCCACCAACTGGCCACCATGTCCGACTACATCTCTAAGTATGGAAGATGACCGAAAATGACACAGAGCAACACGATTTCGCATTGGATGAACAACAAGGCCTACGCGGGCGGCGGTGACAACACGTCGCCTGTGACTAATCCGGCGACGGGTGAGGTGACCGGGCAGGTGGCGTTGGCCAGTGTGGAGGATGCCCGCGCAGTGATCGATGCGGCCGCAGCAGCGTTCCCGGCGTGGCGTGACACGTCGCTGGCGAAGCGCACGCAGATCCTGTTCAACTTCCGTGAGCTACTCAACGCCCGCAAGGGTGAGCTGGCGCAGATCATCACCTCCGAACACGGCAAGGTGGTCTCCGACGCTTTGGGCGAAGTGTCGCGCGGCCAGGAGGTCGTCGAATTCGCCTGCGGTATACCGCATTTACTGAAGGGTGGGTTCACCGAGAACGCCTCGACCAAGGTCGACGTGTACTCGATCCGCCAGCCGCTCGGCCCGGTCGGCATCATCTCCCCGTTCAACTTCCCCGCGATGGTGCCGATGTGGTTCTTCCCCATCGCGATCGCC
>JAVXWV010000822.1:0-8421 GCA_032230775.1 Mycobacterium sp.
TGCTCAAGTCGCCACAGCACCTCGAACAACTCCCGGTGCTCGCGCAGGTCTTTCCTGGCGTGGCCGTCGTGTGCACCCATCGCGACCCGCTGCCGGTGGCGCTTTCGATGGTCGCGATGCTCACCTACTCGGCGCGCATGCACCGCTCTCCGGTACCGGTCGAACAGATTGCCACCGAATGGATCGACCGCCTCGAATTGATGCTCGGTGCGCTCGCCCGCGACCGCGATGTCATCGCGCCGGAGCGATCGATCGATGTGACTTTCGACGAATTCATGGCCGACGAGCTTGGTATCGCCGCCGAACGGGTTTTCGGACTCGTTGGCGAGCCGGTGACCGACGACGCCCGCACCGGGATGGCCGATTACCTGGCCGGCCACCAGCGTGGTCGGCTCGGCCGGGTCGTGACGTCGTGCGAAATGTTCGGACTCAACGAAAACGACCTGCGCGCGCGGTTCGCGCCGTACGTCAGCCGCTTCCTGTCGTAGCGGGCGCAACTGCGCGGCGGGACTCGCGCGCCTCCTCCACCAAGATCGCCACCAGGCAGATGGCCGACAGGACCGCGACGGCAATCGCGAAAGTCTCACCGGCCGTTTGCAATCCCCACCGCTGGCCCGCCAGGCCCACGCCGACCACCGGCAACGAGATCGCCACGTAGGCGATGACGAAGTAGCTGGAGCTGATTTCGGCGCGGCGATCGGCGGGCGCGCGTTCGGCGACGGCGGCCAGACCACGGCTGAAGCTAATGCCTTGACCGATACCTGCCACCACCGCCGCTGCTATGATCCCGAACAACGACGAAAGCTGCAGTGCCACAGCGAGAATCACCATTCCGATCACAAGAATTGCGCAACCGATCGCGACCGCGCGGTGCGGGTTCATCTTGCCGGCGGCCACCTGCGCGACCGCCGAGGCCGCGAAAATCGAGCTGGCGATCAATCCGGCGACCGCGTGATTGTTGATGCCGACGACTTCGGAAAGAAACGACGGCGCCACCGCGGCGAAGAGCCCGGTTACCGCGAAGCCCGCGAATGCGGCGAGGGAGGCGATGACGAACACGGCGCGCACCTCGACCGGAACCGACAGCCGCTGCACGCCGATGCGGCCAGTGCGCTGCGAGGTCTCTGGTACGACCAAAACCGCGACGCCTGCCAGCAGCGCCAGCACGATGTGCACGATGAAGCTCAGGTGTAGCGGCGCGGGCGCGTATTCGACAAGCAGCCCCGCCAATAGCGGCCCCATGCCAAGCCCGCCGATATTCGCGACCGTCGCGGCCGCGGCGGCCTTGGAGCGCCAACTCGGAGGTGCGGCCTCGATGACCGCGGCGGTGGCCGTCCCGGTGAACAGTCCTGCCGACAGCCCGGACAGCAGCCGGGCGACCAGAAGCATCGGCACGGAATCGGCGACCAGGAAAACCGCGGCGCTGGCCACCGCGGCTACCACGCCTGCGAGGAGCACCGGTCGGCGGCCGATGGCGTCGGACCAGCGTCCGAATACCAGCAGCGCGAACAGCACGGCACCCGCGTAGGTCGCGTAGATCACGGTGGTGGTCAACACCGCGAAGTGCATGCGGTCGGCGTAGAGCGCGTACATCGGCGTCGGCAACGTGGTGCCGACCATGATCGCCGCGAACGCGTACACCAGCAGGCCGAAGGCCAGGCGTGTCTTCGTCGAGGTTTGGGGCACGATAAAGACTAGCGATCCCGGCTGGGCGCCTTATTCCGTCTCAGTGCGCGGCGACGGCCTTCTCCGCACCGACGCCGGTGAGCGCCCTCACTTCGAATTCGGCGTTGACTTCCGGATCACCGCGGTCGGATGACGTCAGCGTGCCGACGATGCCGAGGATGAAGGCCAGCGGAATCGACACGATGCCGGGGTTGGCAAGCGGGAACCAGGCGAAGTCCGCGTGCGGCAGCATCGCCGTCTTCGCGCCCGATACCGCGGGGGAGAAGACGATCAGCACGATCGTCGAGATCAGGCCGCCGTACATGCTCCACAGCGCGCCGCAGGTGTTGAACCGCGCCCAATAGAGCGAGTACAGGATCGTCGGCAGGTTGGCCGCCGCGGCGACGGCGAACGCGAGCGCGACGAGGAATGCGATGTTCTGCCCGGCGGCCAGGATGCCAAGGCCGATCGCAAGGATGCCGATCACCACGACCGTGATGCGTGACACCCGCACCTGCTCATCCTCGGTCACTGTGTTTTCTTCATGGGCGCCTCGCACTACATTGGCGTAGATGTCGTGTGCGAATGACGTTGCCGCGGTGATGGTCAGCCCTGCGACCACCGCGAGGATCGTGGCAAACGCCACCGCGGAGATGACGCCAAGCAGGACCACCCCGCCGAGGTGGAACGCCAGCAGCGGTGCCGCGGAGTTCTGGGCGCCGGGCGCCGCCAGAATTTCGTCGGGTCCGACAAGGGCTGCGGCACCGTAGCCCAGCGCCAGCGTGAACAGATAGAACGCGCCGATGAGCGCGATCGCCCACACCACCGACCGGCGGGCTTCCTTGGCGGTCGGCACCGTGTAGAAGCGCATCAGCACGTGTGGCAGTCCTGCCGTGCCGAGCACCAGGGCCAGCGCGAGCGAGATGAAGTTGATCTGCGACGTCAGTGTCGCGCCGTACTGCGCGCCGGGGGCCAGCACGTCGCGCTTGGCGACGGCCTTATCGGCGGAGCCGGAGACGGCCGACTGGGCGGCGCCGAGGATTTCGGAGAAGTTCAGGCCGAACTTCGCCAGCACCATCACCGTCATCAGTGCGGCACCGCCGATCAATAGGGCGGCCTTGATGATCTGCACCCACGTGGTGCCTTTCATCCCACCGATCAGCACGTAGACGATCATCAGCAGGCCGACTACCGCGATGACCAGCGCCTGGCCGACACTGCCCTTGACGTTGAGCAGCAGCGCGACCAAACCGCCCGCGCCCGCCATCTGGGCCAGCAGATAGAACAGGCAGACGGCGAGGGTCGTGGTGGCCGCGGCAATGCGCACCGGCCGTTGCCTGAGGCGGAAGCTGAGGACGTCGGCCATCGTGAATTTGCCTGCGTTGCGCAGCAATTCGGCGACAAGCAGCAGTGCGACGAGCCAGGCGACGAGGAAGCCGATCGAGTAGAGGAAGCCGTCGTAGCCGTAGACCGCGATGGCCCCCGCGATTCCGAGGAAGCTGGCTGCCGAGAGATAGTCGCCCGAGATCGCGATGCCATTCTGCGGCCCGGTGAACGCGCGACCCGCGGTGAAGAACTCCGCGGCCGTGGTGTTCTTCTTGCTGGCGCGAATCACGATGTACAGGGTGATCACGACGAAGAGCGCGAAGATGCCGATGTTGGCGGCGGGATTGCCGACGCTTGAGCCTGCGGCGAGGACGTTGACGGTCATGCCGCACCGCCTTCCATCTCGGCGCGAATCGCTTCGGCGCGTGGGTCGAGTTCGCGGTTGGCGTACCAGACGTAGATGCCGGTAATGACGAACGTCGACACGAACTGGCCGAGGCCGATGAGCAGGCCGACATTGATGTTGCCCCACACCCTGACGGCCATGAAGTCGTGTGCGAACGCGCCGAGCAGGACATAGGCGAAGTACCAGATCAGGAACAGCCCGCTCATCGGGAAAACGAAGCGGCGCAATCTGCTTCGCAACTCCTGGAACTCCGGGCTGGCCTGTACGGCCAGATAATCGTGGCCACTGACGGGGGTTTCGTGGGGCGGATGCTGGGTCTCCGGCACGGTGACTCCTGAGCTCGATGTGTAGTTGTGCACGCGACAGCCTAGTGAGACCCGCGTCGCACTCAGGCAGTTCCCAGGAAACTGTGGGCTCAAACCCCCGATCTAGACTGGCCGGGTGGCGAAACTGCAGCTAGTTCAAGACCCAGCGGCCGACGCGTTGCTGGAGTCCAACCCCTTCGCGCTGCTGGTCGGCATGCTGCTGGATCAGCAATACCCGATGGAGGCGGCATTCGCGGGCCCGAAGAAGATCGCCGACCGCATCGGCGGGGTGGACGCGCGTGAGATTGCCGACTACAACCCGGATGAGTTCGCGGCGTTGTGTTCGAAAACCCCTGCGATACACCGCTTTCCAGGGTCGATGGCCAAGCGGATCCAAGACCTGTCGCAAATCATCGTTGACCAGTACGGCGGTGACGCCTCGGCGCTGTGGACGGCGGGCGACCCCGACGGGCCCGAGGTGCTGCGCCGGATCAAGGGACTTCCTGGGTTCGGCGAACAGAAGGCGAAGATTTTCCTTGCGCTGCTTGGCAAGCAGTACGGCGTGACACCGAAGGGCTGGCGCGAAGCCGCGGGCGACTATGGCAAGGCCGGAGCGTTCATGTCGGTGGCCGACGTGAAGGACGCCGGATCGCTGGAGAAGGTGCGGTCGTACAAGAAGCAGGCGAAGGCAGCAGCCAAGGCCGCCAAGGCCTAATGGCGGTGGTGGTCCAGTTGAAGATCGAGCTGGGCCAACGAGGTGATGATGCCTGCGACGACGCGTCCCACCGATGTGCCGGTGTCGAGACCTTCCTTCAGCGTTCGCAGCCTGATCCCGCGCTCGTTGAGGTCGGCGATGGTTTGTGTCACTTCCGCGGCCGACCGGCCGAGCCTGTCGAGTCCGACGACGATGACCGTGTCGCCCGAGCGGGCATAACTCAGCATCGCGTGCAGACCCGCGCGCGCCCGTTCGGCGGAATCGGACAACTTGTCGGTGAACACCCTGCGCGGGTCGACACCCGCAGCGTTGAGTGCCGCGAGCTGACCCTCAAGGTTCTGCTCGACGGTGCTGGCTGTGGCGTAGCCCAGCGTGCAGGTCACGAACTCAAGGTCTCATGACACCCGTCGCCAGGGGAAGAGCCACCGGTGCATTGAGTCTGGCTAACCGCCGAACTGTTATCCAACGTCAACATGCTGGCCAAACGGCGCCAACGTCGAGACGCCGCTAGGCACGCAGCGGCTCACCGTCGAACCGCTCGCGGCTGGCGAACTCGGCGACGGGCTTGCGCGTGAGCTTGCTGACCTGCTTGACCGGTTTGCCGATCGGCAGGACGGCGGCGATTGCATAGTCGTCGGGTATGCCGAGCAGCTCCTTGACGCGAGGCTCCTCGGCCACCGCCATCGTGGTCAGCACGCCGCCGTAGCCCTCGTTGCGAGCGGCCAGCAGGATGTTCCAGACGAACGGGTACACCGAGGCGCCCGGGATGACACCGATGCGGTCGAGGTACTGGTCGAAGGCCGCCACGACGTTCAGGTCCACACACACGACGAGCACGGCGCCCGCGCCGAGCACGGGCGCGCCCAGATACGGCGGTACCTCGGTGGCGGCGACCTCCTCGGCGGAAACCATCATGGGCTGCACGGGATTCCACGGGCCCTCGCCGTTCTTGGTTTGCGCCAGGTACCGCTGCGCACCCGTGACGCTCAGGTCGACGATCGCCTCTCGGGTCGCTCGATCCCGGACCACGATCACCCGGAAGCCCTGGCGGTTGCCGCCGCTCGGTGCGAACCGGGCGTTGTCGAGGATGCGTTCGAGCACTTCGTCGGGCAGTGGGTCATCGGAGAATCGGCGGACAGCACCTGTTGTGCGCATGACGTCGTATAGGTCCATACGAACCATCTTCGCTGTGGGATCGTGAAGATATGAAGACACACCTGAACTGCCCGTGCGGCGAGTCGATCAGAGGCGACGACGAGGACGACCTCGTGGAGAAGGCCCAGGCTCACCTGTCCGAGGCGCATCCCGGTCGCGAATACGACCGGGACGCGATCCTCTTCATGGCCTACTAGGAGACCCGCGAAACAACGTTCCCGGTCGTTAATCGCGAGCTATAACGACCGGGAACGTTGTTTCGGCGCGAACTAGGGGACGACCGTCGAACCGATCGTCGGCATGAACTGGCACTGCTTCTCGGTCGTGGTGACCTGGCCGAAGATCGTCGAGATGATGCTGCCCGAGCCGGTGTCGACGATGGCCGACAGCGTCGTCGGCCCGTCGGGGTTGATGTCGGGCCGCGGCGTGAGCGTGGCGCTGCCTGACTTGCCGGTGGTCAGGTTGACCCACGTGACGTTCAGCGGCAGCCTCTGCTCGGCCGCAGGCGCTGGCGTGCCGATGGCGGTGAACACGTAGGCCGTCTGGCCTGCCGCCGGTCCAGGTGCCGGGATCTTCGCCGGACCCGCGACCGAGATCGCGGTCGCCAGCACATTGCCGCCGTCCTGCAAGCACCCGTTGCTGATCGACGGATACAGGAAGTCCTGCGTCACCGGGGCGTCCGGACCGAACGCGGGTGCAGCTGCGGGCGCCGGGTCCGCCGCGGCATCGGGTGCAGGGGCGGGTGCCGGAGCGGGTGCGGGCACCGCTTCCGGAGCCGGAGCCGCAAGGGGCGCGGCATCCGGCACAGGTCCAACGGCATGGGCCGGATCGACACCCGCAGGCAGATGTGCCTCCGCACCGGGTACCGCGCCTGCCGCGGGAACATGCGCGACGAACTGATTCACCGCGGTCGCCACATTCTTCGAACTCGGTGGGATCGCCGAATCACCCGCGAACACCGCCGCGGCAGCCATCAGTGTCGAGGCGGCGTTGGTCGGATCGGCGGCCGCCTGCTGGATGGCCGGGCCGATGCTTTGCACCGCCGACAACCCCGGCGCCTGCAACGCATCGATCGGCAGTGGTGGCGCCGGGTCGGCATTGGCCACCGGCGTCACACCGCCCACCAGGAGGGCCGCCGTCGAGCCGACTGCGGCTGCGGCGCCTGCGATAGTCGTCCGGATCGATGACATGGTTCCCCCAATTCGTGGTTGTGGTTGTCGACGCGCGCAGGCCGCCGCCGTCACGGCAGAGCGGACAGCGGAAGCGTCAGCGGCGCGAAGCCAGTGCCCGACGAAATAGTCGCGGAGGGAGCGGGTGCGGGTGCGGCGGGTGCGGGTGCGGCTGCGGGTGCGGCGGGTGCGGCTGCGGCTGCGGCGGGTGCGGCTATCGCAGCAGGCACGCTTGCCGCTGCCGGCAGCAGACCGGCAAGCGGTGCTCCTGCGGGCATCAACGACGCCAAAGCACTCGGGACCGACGTCAGCAGGTTCTGCGGCGCGGCTGCAGGTGCGGCCGTCGTCGCGAGCGTGTTCAGCGGTGCTGCGGCACCGGGAAGTGCTGCGGCCCCGGGAAGTGCTGCCGGGGGCTGCGGAAGCGTGACCGACGCGGTTGCGGCAGGGGCCGCCGCGGCGGGCGCAGCGGCGGTCTGCGCGCCGCCGAGGAGCGACGTGAACCCCTGCATGAGGGAAGTCGCGGCGGCCGGATTGGTCGCGAGCTGCTGGAGGAACGGCAGACCGGGCACGCTCGGCGTCGGTACCGGCGCCGCAGGCTCGGCTGCGGCCGTCGCGCTGAGCCCCAGCGCAACTGCAGTCGCACCTGTGGCAGCGATCATGCTGGTGGCAATCGTTTTCTTGGTGATTTTCATGGTTTTTCCAATCCGTTGACGGCACGCCTGTCCCCGAAGCTACGTAGTTACTGGTGTTACTCAAGTGACACGTGTGGCGGAGATCTAACCGTTACGGATGCGACGGCTTACCGTGACCGCTCGCTAGAGTCGGCGGAATAGACGCCAACGAATCCGCCGCAACGACCACCTCTTCGCGGACGCCGAACCGATTGGCGATCGCGGCGGTGGCGTTGTTGGCGATCAGCATCGCGGCGCGCCTCGGATGGACGTACCTGGTGCCCAACGGCGCCAACTTCGTCGATCTTCACGTGTACGTCGGCGGCGCGGGCGCGCTCGATCATCGGGGCACGCTCTATGACTACGTCTATGCCGACCAGACGCCCGACTTCCCGCTGCCGTTCACGTATCCACCGTTCGCCGCGGTCGTCTTCTACCCGCTGCACCTGATTCCGTTCGGAATTCTCTCGTTCGCTTGGCAACTCGGCATCATCGCGGCGCTCTACGGGGTGGTGCGTGTCAGTCAGCGGCTATTGCCAGGACCCGACGGCGGTCGGCGCATCGCAATGCTGTGGACCGCGGTCGGCATCTGGATCGAACCGCTGCGAAGCAATTTCGATTACGGGCAGATCAACGTTCTGCTGGTGCTCGCGGTGCTGTACGCGGTCTACAGCACGCGGTGGTGGTTGTCCGGGCTGCTCGTCGGGCTTGCTGCGGGAGTGAAGCTGACGCCTGCGGTGTCGGGTCTGTACTTCGTCGGTGCGCGGCGATGGGCCGCCGCGGCGTTCTCGGCGGTCGTGTTCTTCGGCACGGTCGCGGTCTCGGCGCTAGTCGTCGGCGACCAAACCCGTTACTACTTCACCGAACTGCTCGGCGACGCCTCCCGGGTAGGTCCGATCGGAACGTCGTTCAATCAGTCGTGGCGGGGCGGGATCTCGAGGATCCTCGGGCACGACGCCGGCTACGGACCGCTGGTGCTGGCCGCGATCGCGGTCACCGCGGTGCTCGC
>JAVXWV010000841.1:0-6042 GCA_032230775.1 Mycobacterium sp.
AGGCCCAGCGTCCCAACGGGATTCGGGCCAGGGTCTTGGCGGCCAGCTTTTCATTGCTGCGGATGTTCTCGGTCATTGCCGTGGCAGCCAGCGGCGCTACGGCGTTGACGGTGATGGATTTGCGCGCGAGCTCGCGGGCCAGCGACTTCGTCAGGCCGATGATGCCGGCCTTGGCGGCCCCGTAGTTGGCCTGCCCTATCGTTCCGACCAGGCCCGCCGCAGAGGTGACGTTGATGATGCGGCCTGTCCCGTCGGTCGGCAGGTGTGTCAGCGCCGCCTGGCTGCACACAAAGCTGCCCACGAGGTGGATGTCGACGACACGGCGGAAGTTCTCCTCCGACATGTCCGCAAACATGGCAGGCGCGATGGCGCCAGCATTGTTGACCAGTATGTGCAGTGCGCCGCCGCCCAGTTCCGCCGCCGCTGCGGTGGCTTCGGTCGCCGCCGCCGAGTCGCGCACATCGAGGACGAACGGCTGCGCGGTTCCGCCTGCGGCAGTGATGGATTCCGCGGTTGCCACCGCGGCGTCCTTGTCGATATCGGTCACCAGCACAGCGGCCCCCGCTGCGGAGAAGGCGCGGGCGATCGCCTCGCCTACGCCGCCGCCCGCACCGGTCACCAGCGCGGAGCGGCCGTCGAGCCGGAAGACGTCACGGTCCTGGGTCATCAGTAGCTCCTCGGCAGACCCAGGACGTGCTGCCCCAGGTAATTGAGCACCATTTCCTGGCTGATTGGGGCGATCCGCATCAGCCTGGCCTCACGGAAGTATCGGGCCACGTGGTACTCCTCCGAATACCCCATACCGCCGTGCGTTTGCAGTGCACGGTCGGCGGCGTCAAACCCGGCGTCGGCACACAGGTACTTGGCCGTATTGGCTTCGCGCGCGCAGGGTTTGCCGTTGTCGTAGAGCCAGGTTGCCTTGCGCAGCACCAGCTCAGCGGCGTCCAGGCGGGCCAACGAGTCCGCCAGTGGAAACTGCAGTCCCTGGTTCATTCCGATCGGCCGGCCGAACACCTCACGCTCGTTGCCGTAGCGCACCGCCGTACGCAGCGCGGCGCGCCCGATGCCCAGCGCCTCGGCGGCGACGAGGCAACGCTCGGGGTTCAGGCCGTCGAGAATGTAGCGGAAACCCTCGCCTTCCTCGCCGACGCGGTCCTCGACGGGGATCTCCAGACCGTCGATGAACAGTTCATTGGAGGTGACCGCGTTTCGGCCCATCTTGGCGATGGGCTTGATGTCGACCTTGCTGCGATCCAGGTCGGTCAGGAACAGGGTGAGCCCGTCGGTCTTGCGGGCGACGTCCTCGAACTTCGTGGTGCGGGTCAGCAGCAGAATCTTCTCCGACTCCACCGCCTTGGAAATCCACACCTTGCGGCCATTGACGATGTAGCGATCGCCCTCGCGGCGGGTGAAGGTAGTGATCTTGGTGGTGTCCAGTCCGGCGCCGGGCTCGGTGACGCCGAAGCAGACGTGCAGGTCACCGTTCACGATGCGGGGCAGCGTGCGGGCCTTGAGTTCTTCGGACCCGTGCACGATCACCGGATGCATGCCAAATATCGACAAGTGCATCGAACTGGCAGCGTTCATCCCGCCACCGCTGGCCGCAACTTCCTCCAGCAGGATCGAGGCCTCGGTGATGCCGAACCCGTGGCCTCCGTATTCCTCCGGCGTGGTGATCCCGAGCCAGCCGCCCTCCGCGAACGTGTCGTAGAACTCCGTCGGAAACTCGTGGCGCTGATCCTTGGTCATCCAGTAGTGGTCGTCGAACTTGCCTGCCAGTTCAGCGACCGCGGCGCGAATCGTCTGCTGATCCTCGCTCAACTCGAAGTCCACATTGATCTCCGCTCGATGAACTGCCTGGGAACTCCAGGTTTGCTTGAATTATACTAATGGACAGACCAAAAGAAAAGCCCGCGTTCCCACGGTCGTCGGCGCGGTGTCAGGCGCTGACGGGAACCAGTGGCAGGGCGCCTGCGATGCGCTCGTTCCAGGCTGCCGGCGTGCCGAAGAGCACACGGTCGAGCTTGGCCCGCTTGTAGAACAGGTGCAGGTCGTGCTCCCACGTGTAGCCGATGGCGCCGTGCAAGGTGAGCGCGCTGTCTGCGAGGTCGGCGCCCCCGCGGGTCACCTGCGCCTTGGCTACGGCTGCGTGGGTCGCGCGTTCAGCCAAACCTTCTTCAGCCGATTGCGCGGCGTAGCAGACGATGGACAACGACGACTCCACCGTGACCAGCATCTGTGCAGCAGCGTGTTTGACCGCCTGGAACGAGCCGATCGGATGGCCGAACTGTTGGCGCTGCTTGCTGTAGTCGACCGCGAGCTGCAGCATCCGTTCAGATGCGCCCAGCGCATCTGCGGCGACCAGAACGGCTGCTCTGGTGGCGATCTCGCCGAGTGCCTCTGCTGCATCGATATCGAGTCGGCGTGCCGCGACGTCATCAAGGGTGATGTCGGCGACGTCTCGCGAGCGATCCAGCAGCGGCCGGGGGTTAACCCCCAGACCCCCGGCCGCGCTGTCCACCAGCCAAAGCGACGTCGCGTCGCCGTGGTGAACGGGCACCAGCAATCGCTGCGCCCGAGCTGCGCCGAGCACACACGGGATCCGTCCGCTCAGTCGGTCGGCGGAGTTCAGCACCGAGGTCGCCGCTGGGATGCGGTCCGCCCGGACCGCCAACGCGGTGATTTCCCCGGACTCTGCTGCCGCGCGCATCAGCTCCGGCTCGTCGACCAGCGCCGGGACAACGATCGCCGACTGCAGCCAGCCGGCCGACGGGGCCGCCGAGCGCCCCAGTTCCCTCGCAGTAAGCGCGAGTTCGAGCAGGCCGCCGCCCTGGCCGCCGAGGTCCTCGTCGAACCCGACCCCGGCCCAGCCCTCGCCGACGAAGAGCCGCTCGAAGCCGGCGGGATCGCCGGTATCCAACCAGTTGCGGACCGCAGATGGGCCGGCACGTTCGTGCATCCACTCGCGCAGCGAGCTGCTGAACAGCTCCTGCTCGTCGGAAAGCTCCCAATGCATCAGCGTTCCTCCTGCTACACGATCGGCAGACCGAAAAAATGGTATCTTAGGTCTGACCATAATCTATTAGGGGTATGAGATGGAAGCAGCAGGCGGCGGCGCCATGACCACACCCTCGCGATCCGACATCAGGTTGAGTCCCGTCGACGTCCCCAAGGCATCCGACGTGCTCGCCGGCGAGCTGCGCGAACGGATTCTCAACGGCGAACTTGCCGAGGGTGCTCCGCTGCCTGCCGAGCGCGAGCTGGTCAAACAAACGCAGATGAGCCGAGCAACAGTGCGCGAAGCGCTGCGAATCCTCGAGGTGCAAAACCTCGTTCGGGTCAAAGCGGGGCGTGCCGGCGGCGCATTCGTTCAGAGGCCCACCACCAAGTCGATGGCCAGCTCCGTGACCATGCTCATCCGCGGTAGACATATCAAACTGGTCGACCTGATGGAGACCCGAGAGGCCCTTGAACCGTTCTGTGCCGAGCTTGCCGCCCGCAACCGCACCGACGAAGACCTCGCCGAACTAGATCGCGCTAACGAGGCGCTCGCCGACCCGGACGCCGACCTCGAGCAGTTCCTGCAGGCCAATCTGGACTGGCATGTGGGTGTTGCATTGGCCAGTCACAACGAGCTGCTAACAGGCGTCATGATCGCGCTTTCGCAAGCGATCTATGCCGGCACCGAGGATGAAGCCTTCGTCGACGCCGAGGTGCGCGCGGTGACAACCAAGGCACACCGGATGATCACCAGCGCCGTCCGCGACCGCGACGCCTCGACTGCGGGGCGGCGGATGCGCAAGCACGTGCATGGCTACGCCGATGCACTGGCCGAATCCGACGAGCGCGACGCGATACTCGTCGGCGACGCCGCCGTGGGCGAGTGACTCACGGCCTCCTCGTCGAGGCATGCCCCGAGCAGGAGAGCAAAAGGTGCTCGTTCGGGGGAAGCCTGCGTCCGCCGCGTCGGCGAGGATGGCGACTGACCTAGAAGTCACGAGGTGCCACGCGTGAGCCACACCCTGCCGCCAGATTTCCGAACCGACAGCCTGGGCGAGTGCACGATCGTCTCACCTTTGCGTGCGACCCGGTTCATGGATACGTCGAAACGGCTCTTGTTCCGCGCGGATATCGATGAGCTTCGGGAGCAATTCCGGGCCGGCGTCGAGCCCCCCGCGTTCGAGCTGGCTGGTCCGCAAGAGAAGATCTACTTTGATCCCAGCACCCTGCGGTGCGGAATCGTCACGTGTGGCGGGCTGTGTCCCGGCTTGAACGATGTCATCCGCTCCATCGTCTTCTGTCTGCACGAAAAGTACGGTATTGCAAAGGTCTACGGGTTCCGATTCGGTTACGCGGGTCTAGTGAACCGAAGCGCACTGACACCGATCGAATTGACGACCCGCAGAGTGAGCCAGATCCACGAAGTCGGCGGTACCGTCCTGGGCTCGTCCCGCGGCCCGCAACCGGTTGACGACATGGTGGACACGCTTGAGCGGCTGGGAATCCAGCTGTTGTTCACCATCGGAGGCGATGGAACGTTACGCGGTGCGCATTCGATCGTCGAGGAGATACGTCGACGGGAACTGAACATCGCCGTGGTGGGCGTACCGAAGACAATCGACAACGACATCTCGTTCATCGATATGTCTTTCGGTTTCGACACTGCCGTGGAGGCGGCACGGCAGGCGACGCGCGCGGCATACGTCGAGGCGTCGTGCCATCGGTCCGGTATCGGTCTGGTGAAGCTCATGGGTCGCGATTCCGGCTTCATCGCCAGTTTCGCCACATTGGCGGATACCCAGGTCGGCTTGTGCCTGGTCCCAGAAAATGCGTTCGGCATCGATGGGATCGTCCGGGCAGCCAGGCAGCGCATCGAGCGAGACGGCTACGTCGTGATCGTTGTGGCAGAGGGAGCTGGCCAAGAGCTGTTGGCCGAGGCGGCGGAGTGGGATGCGTCGGGGAATCGTCGCCATGGCGATATCGGCACGTTCCTACGAGATAAGATACCGGAAGCGTTTCGGGCTCAAGGGATTTCAGTAAGTCTCAAGTATATCGATCCCAGCTATATGATCCGCAGCCTGCCCGCCAACGCTCGTGACGCCAACTTCTGTCTTCGTCTGGGCCATGCGGCCGTTCACGCCGGCATGGCGGGCAAGACCGACACTGTCATCGGTTCCTGGCGGCGGCGGTTGACCTATGTACCGATACCGATGGCGGTCTCCTCGCGCAAGACGGTCGACCCCGATGGCTATCTGTGGCGGACCGTCCTTTCAGTGACCGGCCAGGCGGACGACCTGCTTTCCGCGATCCCCTCCTGACGTATTTCGATTCGCACGCCGCGGCCTGACCTTGGCATGGCCCGGTTGGGGCAGGGGCAAAAGGTACCCCGTTGGGGGGAAGCCTGTGCCGGTCGCGTCGACGAAGATGGCGATGTATGACACCGGCAATGCGTCAACCCCATGTCGTCGTCCTCGGCGGGGGATCGTGGGGCACCACCATCGCGTCGATCTGTGCCCGTCGCGGACCCACTTTGCAGTGGGTGCGCTCCGAGGAGACCGCCAAGGACATCAACGAGAACCACCGCAACAGTCGCTATCTCGGCAACGACGTCGAGCTGAGCATCACGCTGCGGGCCACCACGGACTTCTCCGAGGCCGCCAATTGTGCCGACGTGATCGTGATGGGGGTGCCGTCACACGGCTTCCGTGGGGTTCTGACCGAGCTTGCCAAGGAGCTCCGGCCGTGGGTGCCGGTGGTGTCGCTGGTGAAGGGTCTCGAGCAGGGCACCAATTACCGGATGAGCCAGATCGTCGACGAGGTGCTGCCCGGGCACCCGGCAGGCATCCTGGCAGGGCCGAACATCGCCCGCGAGGTCGCCGATGGCTACGCCGCCGCGGCGGTGCTGGCGATGCCCGACCAACATCTCGCGGCCCGGCTGGCAGAGCTATTCCGCACCAAGCGATTTCGTACGTACACCACCGATGACGTAGTTGGTGTGGAGATGGCTGGGGCGTTGAAGAATGTGTATGCGATCGCCGTCGG
>JAVXWV010000365.1:0-6063 GCA_032230775.1 Mycobacterium sp.
CGGCGAGCGCGACGAACCACTCCAGTTCCTCGAGGTGCATTCGTCGACGATAACGAAACTGCATGAAGTCCGGCCCAAACTTGCTTCAGGCGCATCACGCATACTGGCTGGCAGTCGAAAGGATTCAACTGACATGTCCACATGGCTCATTACCGGCTGCTCGACCGGACTCGGCCGCGCCCTCGCCGAAGCGGTCATAGGCGCCGGCCACAACGCCGTCGTCACCGCACGCGAAGTCACGAGAGTCGCCGACCTGGCCGACGCCACGCCCGATCGTGTGCTCGCGGTCGCGCTTGACGTCACCGATGCCGATCAAGTCACCTCCGCTGTGCAGCAAGCCCAGGAGCGGTTCGGCGGCGTCGACGTCCTGGTCAACAACGCCGGCTACGGCTACCGCGGCGCCGTCGAAGAAGGCGCCGACCCCGACGTCCGCACCCTGTTCGAGACGCACTTCTTCGGCACCGTCGCGATGATCAAGGCGGTCCTACCCGGCATGCGGGCCCGTCGCTCCGGTGCCATCGTGAACATCTCCTCGATCGGCGTTCAGCTGACCCCGGTGGGGTCCGGCTACTACGCCGCGGCCAAAGCCGCCATCGAAGGCATCAGCGGAGCGCTGCACGGCGAGCTTGCCCCCCTTGGCATCTCGGTCACGACCGTTGAGCCCGGCGCGTTCCGCACCGACTTCGCGGGACGCTCACTAACGCAGTCGGCCACAGTCATCGACGATTACGCTGCCACCGCCGGACAGCGTCGCATCGAGAACGACACCATGGACGGTAATCAGGCCGGCGACCCCGCGAAGGCAGGCGCCGCGATCATCACGGCCGTCGAATCCAGTGAGCCGCCGGCTTTCCTGCTGCTCGGACCCGACGCCCTCGCCGCCTACCGCTACATTGCGGACGCCCGCGCGAACGAAATCGCGAAGTGGGAAAAGCTCAGCGCCGGCACGAACTTCGACACCTGACATAAAAAACCCCATGGTGAACATCGGTGTGCAGATTCACCCGCAGAATTCGACGATGGCCGCACTGAGGTCGGGCTGGCAGAGCGTCGACGAGCTAGGCGTCGACAGCGTCTGGACGTGGGATCATTTCTTCCCTCCGCTCTACGGCGCCGCAGACGAATCGCATTTCGAGGGCTGGCAGATCCTGGCGGCGATGGCCGTGACGACGTCCAACGTGACCCAGATCGGCATGCTGGTGACAGGCTCCGGTTACCGCAATCCCGACCTGCTGGCCGACATGGCTCGCACCCTCGATCACCTCTCGGGCGGGCGGGCCGTGCTGGGCATCGGATCGGGCTGGATGGACAAGGACGAGACCGAGTACGGCTACCCGGTGCGCACACCCGGGCAGCGACTGGATGCACTCGCCGAGGCGCTGCCGCGCATTCGCCGCCGACTCGGGCTTCTCCAGCCGCGACCCATGGGCCGCTTGCCGATCCTGATCGGTGGCAATGGTGAGCGACGAACCCTGCGCCTGGTCGCGCAGCACGCGGACATGTGGAACGGGTACGGCGACGCCGATACGATTCGCGCCAAGAACGATGTGATCGACCGCTGGTGCGCGGAACTCGGCAGGGATCCTCGGGAGATCGAACGTACAGTGTGGATCGAACGGGCTGAGCCGGATCTGATGCGTTCCCTGGTCGACGCCGGAGCCGACCACCTGATCCTCGGCCTGCGCGCAGGCTACGATCTGCGCGAGGTGGAGCGCCTGGTGGCCGCTAGGCCTTGACGTCGGCCAGTGGCGCGAAGAGCGGGACGAAGACGCTCCCATCGTCCGTTTCGTGGCGCTCGAAGCGCACTTCGACTGGAAGGCCGACGTAGACCGAATCTGGTTCACAATCAACGATATTCGTTGCGATACGCAGATCGGCCTGCTCGTCGAGCTGGACGATCGCGATCACGTACGGAACCGGAACGGAAGGGTTGAACGGCTGATAGTTGACCGTGTAGGTGAACACCGTCCCGCGACCGGAGACGGGCTCTGGAGCTAGCGCGTTTCCGCATACGGGGCAGTCGGCAGCGGGCGGGTCTACCCACAACGCACACTGGGTGCACCGCGTGATCAGGAGTTGCCCGTCGGCGCCACCGGTCCAGAAGGCCCGGTTGTGTTCGTTGAGTTTGGGCAGCATCCGTGCCGGCATCACGGGTGGGGCGTCATCGGCCATGACAAGGAAAGTACATTCCAATCGGCTGTCATTACAAAAATAGACGAATGAAACGGACGGTTGCCCGATGAGCTACTTCGAGAAGGACGCGATCATCAGCGGCCTCGGCATTTCGCGCATCGGTCGCAAGACCGGCATCCCCGGACTTGAGTTGACGCTGGAGGCTGCGCACGCGGCCATCGCGGACGCAGGGCTGACCGCGGACGACATCGACGGTATCGCCACCTTCGGCGACACCCCGTTGGCCGAAGTCAATGCTGCCCTCGGCATCCAGGCGACCAATCAAAGCTTCGGGTTCGACACCGGCGGTGTGCTCACCCCCGTCCTGTCGGCCTGTCGCAACGTCGGCGAGAGGCGGGCGCGCCACATCCTGGTCTACCGGACCGTGCTGATGTTGGGCGGGACGATGCTCCAGGCGCCTGCCACGCCGGAGCCCAACCCGCTGGCCAACCCGCCCGTCGAACCGCACGTCCCCGGAACGCGAAGGAAGCTCAAGCCGTTCGAAGACATTGGCGAGCTAGTCGCCGCCCACTCGTACTCGGCTGCCAACTGGCTGGCGATGCACTGCCGTCGTCACATGGAACTCTATGGAACCACCAAGGAGCAGCTGGGATGGCTGGCCATCAACAGCAGGCGCAACGCAGGTCTCAATTCGCTTGCCGCGTACCGTGATCCGATGACCATGGACGACTATCTGGCAGCGCGTCCGGTGTCGACACCGTTCGGACTATTGGACTGCGATGTGCCGATCGACGGGTCGATCGCATTTGTCGTCTCACATGCCGACTACGCGGCGGATTGCCCCAACCCCGCGGTAAAGGTCGAGGCGATCGGGGGCGCCTACGGCTCCGGAGGGTGGTTTCACCGCGACGACTTCCCGAAGATGGCTTCGAACGAAGCGGCGGCCGAGATGTGGTCGCGCACGGACCTCACGCCGTCGGATGTCAACGTCGCCGAAATCTACGACGGCTTCACGTTTCTCACGCTTGCATGGTTGGAGGCGTTGGGTTTCTGTGCCGACGGGGAAGCAGGCCCGTTCGTGGACGGCGCAACGCGGATCGCGCTCGACGGCGAACTGCCGCTGAACACCTACGGCGGGCAACTGTCCGCGGGGCGCATGCACGGCTATTGGCTAGTGCACGAAGCATGCCTGCAGTTGCGCGGGCAGGCCGGTGATCGCCAAGTGACGCGACGGCCCGAGGTTGCCGTCGCCGCGGCGGGCGGCGGGCCGATCGCGGGGTGCATGCTGTTGAGCTGCTGACGCGCTCACGTCACCGCGGTCCGACGGACGCCCCAAGGTGGGCGAGCGCGCGGGCGTTGTCGTCGGTGACGAAGACCAGGTCGGCCAGCGGCACCGGCAGAAAGCCCTCGTCCTCCATTTTGCCGCGCCGCGCGATCGCGCATTCGGCGACGACCTGCGCGATAGGCTCGTCGTGTCACGCCGGCGCAGGTAGCGGCGGAAGCGCGAGCGCCGGACAGCTCGCGATGGTTGGGGGTGCGCTCGTGAGCACGACCCCCAGGCCAGTTACCGACGAGACTGTGCGGGGCGTCGTTTCTCCACCGTGGTTGAAGAGTCTGCCCGGCATCGATCGCATGCGCCTGTATGCCAGCCGTGTTCTCCCTGCGACGCCGTTCGCTCGGCTGACGGGGTTCGCGATCGGACATGTCAGCACCGGGACCCTGACCGGGACTCTCAAGGCGAGCGGTCACCTTGTCATGCCCCCGGCCTACAACCTGGCTCCGCTGTCGACCCAATCGCTTTACGCGTGCGCGACTACGGCCGTCGAAGCCGGGATGGATGTCGATCCAATTACTGTCTCCGTTCAGTACTTCCGTCCTCCGCGCCCGCAGCCCGGCAACTTTCTCGCGCGCGCTCGGGTGCTCAACTCGAGCAGCGCCTTCGTGTCGTGCACGGCCGAGCTCGAGGACCCGGTCGGCCGGCTTGTCGGGTTCGCCGCCAGCCAGTGGGGCGTACGTCGAGTCGCTCCCCCGCCCCCGTCGGCTCCGGCCTCGATCGAGCCTGCCGACGACTCGACGTACTCGACGCCAGATCCGCCGGACCGCCCGGCCGTCGGGGGCCTTGTGCCTGTGGAC
Organism: Mycobacterium sp.; assembly: GCA_032230775.1. Classification (GTDB taxonomy): domain Bacteria; phylum Actinomycetota; class Actinomycetes; order Mycobacteriales; family Mycobacteriaceae; genus Mycobacterium. The sequence continues at coordinate 4,267 of JAVXWV010000365.1, forward strand.
ATGCAGGCTCGTCACAGCGGACTCGAATTGTCCCGAATGATCATGGCCGGCGACCTGCCGCCCCTGCCGAACATGCATACGTGCGGAGCGCGGTGGGTCGGCGTCGATGAGGGAGTTGCCCACGTCGCGATGCCAGCGAGCGAATGGTTCTGTTCCTCGTCACGCACCCTCGACCCGGCAGCGATCGAGTCGTTGCTGAACATCGGATCGACCTTGTCCGTGATGACCTTGTGGGCGCCGGGAGAGTCCGTGGCGGGGCTCGAACTGACAGTCCGGTTCCTGCGGCCCGTACCCGCCGACGGACGAGAACTGTCGTGCCGGGGCAGAGTCACTAATCGCTCCGGCAACATCATCACCGCGGATGCAGTGGCAATCGACGCCGACGGTCAGACCTGCGCGGTCCAGAGCGTCACCTACGCGGTACTCGACCCTCGAACGCGCCAACCCGTCGAGCCTGAACGCGTGCTCGCCACACTGCTTTTCACCGACATCGTCGGTTCGACGCTGTGCGCCGAGCGGATGGGCGACGCCGCCTGGCGCTCACTCCTCGATGAACATCATGCGCTGGTGAGGGCGGAGCTAGGCGCTCACCGTGGCCGCGAGGTCAAAACGATCGGTGATGGATTCCTCGCGCGGTTCGACTCACCCGCATCCGCGATCCGGGCGGCACGGGCCATCCGCGACGGCGTCAAACGCCTCCATCTCGAGGTGCGCGGTGGAGTCCACACCGGCGAGTGCGAGGTTCAGGGCAATGATCTGGCGGGGATCGCGGTTCATGTCGCGGCTCGCATCATTGCGCTGGCGGACCCGAGCGAGATCCTTGTGTCCCAGACGGTGCGCGACCTTGCCGCCGGTTCAGGGATCCATTTCGCGGCGCGAGGAAAGCAGAAGCTCAGAGGCGTCGAAGGCGAGTACGACCTCTTCGCGGTGGAAGACTGACAAGGCGAGCGCCGGTCCGAATCGGGCCTTGACCGTGACGTCGCTCACAGTAATATGACCAGTGGTCATCGACCCCTGGGAGGACCCGATGCCGACGGTGACATGGGCACGCGTCGATCCGCTTCGCCGCGCAGCCGTGATAGAGGCCGCAGAGGCCGAGTTCGGAGCGCACGGCTTCTCGCGTGGCAGCCTGAACGTCATCGCTCGGCGCGCACGAGTCGCCAAGGGCAGCCTGTTCCAGTACTTCGCGGACAAGCGCGACCTTTACGCGTTCATCGCCGACGTCGGTAGCCAGCGCGTGCGTGCCTACATGGAGGCCCGCATCCGTGAGCTCGACCCGAGCAGACCGTTCTTCGAATTTCTCACGGACCTTCTCGACAGCTGGGTCGCATACTTCGCGGATCATCCGCAGGAGCGTTCGCTTCATGCCGCGGCGAGTTTCGAGGTCGACACCGACGCGCGAATCAGCGTGCGCACGGTCATACATCGTCATTACTTGGAAGTTCTGAGGCCGCTCGTCCGCGACGCACACGCACGCGGGGACCTGCGCGCCGACAGCGACACCGACGCGTTGTTGTCGCTGCTGTTGATGATCTTTCCGCATCTGGCACTGGCGCCATACGTCCGCGGCATGGATCCGGTCCTCGGACTTGACGAACCGACGCCGGAGCAGCCGGCACTCGCAGTGCGAAGGCTTGTCGCAGTCCTGGCCTCCGCATTCTCCTCCGTCGCTCCACAGCCCCAAACCGCCGTCCCGGCGGAGAAACACCCACTGCCCCAACACCTTTGATCTGAGGAGGTCAAACATGACACGGACACATACACAATCGATCAACGCGGGCGGGCTCAACTGGAACA
>JAVXWV010000044.1:0-4503 GCA_032230775.1 Mycobacterium sp.
CTTCGAGGTGCTCGACCTCCAGTCCCTCGAATCGGCCCTTCGGCGCAAACGGAGAGAGAAAGTCGGCTGCGCGACGGGAGACGGTCGGGATGCACATGCGGTGCACCTCGTCCTCGGTCACCAACTCCTGGGCCACCAGGTCGGCCAGCTCGGCGAGCATGCTCGTGAAGAGCGCGCGGTAGCCGAATTCGCCGTCATCACCGATCGCCATTGTCAACACGACGAGACGGCCGCCGGGGCAGAGCTCACGGCCACGGAAAGCGACGAACTCATGCCAGTCGAACGCGGCCTGCTTGGCGTAGGCCTCCTTGAGTTTCTCGTCGTCGCTGTAGGCCACCTGGAGGTGGTCGGCAACCGGTGCAGGAATCCGGCCGAGCCACTGGATCGCCCACGATGTCCAGCCCAGGTTGACGCTGTTGGACGGCAGGATTTGCGTGTAGAAGGACCGCCCGACCGCCGAGGCGAAGCTCGCGGCGTCCTTGCGCAAGTAGGAATCCGGGTCGTCTTCGAGCGTCTGGAACAAGACGGTGAACTCGTTCTCCGCCACATCGGTGTGTGCCACCAGGACCGAATGTTCGGGCCGGGTGCGTTTGCGAACCACCGCGATTGCGGCACCGATCGGCAGCAGCGAGTTGTGACCGGTGGACGCTCCGTAGTCGGCAATGACGATCGGTTGCGGCGGCTTCGGAAGTGGGACCGCCTTGGCGGCGTCTTCGAAAAGCCCTATCGCTCCCAGTAATCCGGCCGCCCGCAGCCGGGAGTTAGCGGAATACGATCCGCTGTCCATCGGCTCCGGACGGACGACGATGCTGGATTCGGGCACGCTACGACGGTAGCTCCTAGAAGGTCACTCCGGTCAATTGCTCGGAGATCTCCCACAGCCGCCGGGCGTCGGCCTCGTTGGAGGCGTGGGCCGGGACTTTGGCGTCCGTGACGCCGCCGCCGGCGAGCTCGTAGAAGCCGCGGGGCCCGTAGAACGCCCCGCCCTGGGCCTGCTGTGAGGTCGCCGCGTACAGCGCGGGCAGAATGCCCTCGTCGACCTCCTGCCACATGAACGGCATGACCTGGCGACTCACCCGATAGAACCGCTCCAAAAGAGTCGGGCTGTCCTTGCCCTGCGAGGGGCCGCTCAACTGCAGGTTGGTCTTTGTGAGGCCCGGATGAGCGGCGTTGGACATGATGCCCCAGCCTGCCCGCCTGCTCCGGCGATCTAGTTCGAGGGCGAACATCAGGTTCGCCGACTTCGACTGTGAATACGCCCGGGTGGGGTTGTAGCGCTTCTCCCACTGCAGATCGTCGAAGTTGATACCGCCCGTGCGAGCCGCGAGGCTGCTGAGCGACGTCACCCGCGGGTTGCTCGCCGCTCGCAGCAACGGCAACAGGTGGCCGGTCAACGCGAAGTGTCCGAGATGGTTGCTGCCGAACTGCAACTCGAAGCCGTCGGCGGTCGTCTCGCGATTGGGCGGCTGCATGACCCCGGCGTTGTTGATGAGGATGTCGATGGGTCGTCCTTCGGCGTTGAGTTCTTCGCCGAGTGCTTTGACGCTGGCCAGCGACGACAGGTCGAGCTGCTTGATCGTCAGCTTCGCGGCGGGCACCGTCGCGCGGATCTGCTCGATTGCCGCCTCGCCCTTGGCGCGGTTGCGGATGGCCATGATCACGTCGGCGCCTGCGGCGGCCAACCGGGTGGTCAGACCCAGACCGAGCCCGGAGTTCGAGCCGGTGACGACGGCCAGCCTTCCGGAGAGGTCGGGAACGGTGACTGTGCGGTCGTTGGGGGCCATGAAGTTCTCCTTGTATCGGCGGGATAACCGAACAATAACGAACCAGTGGTCTGATAACAAGAGCCCGTTGGTCTGATAACTTGCTACCTGTGACGTTTCAGCGTGCGCGCAGGCCGGAACAGATGGCGGCCCGCCGCTCGGCGATCATGACAAGTGCGCGCGAAATGCTGACCGAGAAGAACCTCGCCGACATCAGCCTGCGGGAACTGTCCCACCGTGTCGGGCTGGCCAAGTCCAACGTGCTGCGGTATTTCGACAGCCGCGAGGCGATCTTCCTTGAGGTGTTCGACGAGGAATTTCAGGCCTGGCTGGCCGACCTCGACGGGCGGCTCGGCAAGCCGCGGGCGAGGAAAGCCGGCTATGTCACCGAGGTCCGGCTGGCGACGACGATGGCCGCGTCGCTGGTGGAGGCCGAGCTGCTGTGCGAGCTGCTCGCCTCAATGGCTGTCGTGCTCGAGCGCAACATCTCCGGCGAGTTCGCCCGCGACTTCAAGGTGCGGGCGATGGCGAATGTCGCCGCGGTTGGACAACTCGTCGCCAGGCAACTTCCGTGGCTACCCCGCGAATTCACGGAGTTCTTCGCCGACGGGGCGCTGACGCTGACCGCAGGCATGTATCCGTTCTCCGTACCCACCGAGCCCGTCCGCGCGGTGATAGCCGAACTGGGGTTCGCAGAGCCACGCGAGCGGTTCAGCGACGGCCTCCGCACCGGCCTGGTGACCTGGCTGATTGGCGCCGCAGCGCAAACGGAGGCGTGACACACTTCGCCCATGAGTCGAAGGTCGGGTCCGCGATTCGCCATCCTCTCCGCAGTCCTGACGTTGGTGATCGGCGGTTTCGGGCTGATCGCCATGCTGATCCTCAATGCGCTCGTACTCGATGACTACGACGCTTACGGGCAGGTGTCGATCCCGGGCTCGACCAGCCTGCACCTGCCCGCGGGAGAGGCGACCGTCAACTTCCACACCGCCGTCACCGGCGGTCCGTCGAGTGGATTTCCGATCCCGGACCTGAAGTTCAACGTCACACCGCCCGCGGGCGTGCCGAAACCGGCGGTAACCGAAAGCATCGGCGGCACAACGACAGTCAACAGCGACATGCATGTGCGGGTGTGGGTGATGCAGATCGCCCAGGAGGGCACCTACGATGTCGCGACCGACGGAAACGTCAACGGCTACATCAATCCTCGCCTCGCGTTCGGCCACGGCAGTTCCTACGGCTGGTTGACATGGGTGTTCGGCGGGCTGTTTGCCTTCGGCGTGGTGGAGTTCGTCGTGGCGTTGATGTGGTCAGCAAGATCGGCCAAGCGGGCGCGGCCACTTGCACCGGAGGAGCTGCTGAGCTTCGACGAGCCCACGGCCAGCCCACCGCCGTTGCAGAGCCTTCCCAGCTACACGCCGAGCGATCAGGGCGTGCGGCTGGAGCAACTCAAGCAGCTTGCCGCGCTCCGAGATTCGGGTGCGTTGACGAAGGACGAGTTCGAGACGGAGAAGCGCCGCATCCTCGAGAACTAACTGCCGCGAGCTGGGGGCACCTGCCGCGAGCGTGCGTGTCTGTACCCCGACACGCCGCCTGCAGCGAACACTTCGCGCACGCTCACCGGTCGCGAGCGTGCGCGAAATGCCAAATGTTCTCGGCGTGTCGTGTACAGACACGCACGCTCGCGGCGGGGGGAGTTAGTGGCCTCGCGCCACCCATTCGTCGTAATGCACGATTTCATCGCCGACGGTGGTGGAGTCACCGTGGCCGGTGTAGACGACGGTGTCGCCGGGCAGCTTGCCCAGCCGCCCGGAGATCGACTCGAGGATGGTTCCGAAGTCGGAGTAGGACCGGCCCGTCGCGCCAGGCCCGCCCTGGAACAGGGTGTCACCGCTGAAAACGGCGCCCAGTTCGGGGGCATGCCAGCAGACTGAGCCCGGGGAATGCCCCGGGGTGTGCAGGGCGCGTAGCTCGATGCCGCCGACGGTCAGTTTGTCACCGTCGTCCACCGTGCGGAAGTCCTTGTCTGGATGCGTCATTCGCCACAGCACATCATCGCCCGCGTGCAACAGCACCGGGGCGTCGAGCGCCTCGCCGAGTTCGGGTGCCACCGTCACGTGGTCGTTGTGGCCATGGGTGCACACCACCGCCACCACATGGCGCCCACCGACCGCCATCACGATGGGGCCCGCATCGTGCGCGGCGTCGAACACCACCACCTCGGAATCGTCGCCGACGACCCAGATGTTGTTGTCGACTTCCCAACTGCCGCCGTCGAGTTCGAAGGTCCCGTGAGTGACCACCCGCTGAATAGGTCCGCCGTTCACTTCAGTACCACCACCGAGCGCAGCACTTCACCGGCATGCATGCGATGGAATGCCGACTCGACCTCTTCCAAGCCGATGCGTTCGGAGACGAACTTCTCCAGCGGCAACCGGCCCTGCAGGTACAGGCTGATCAACGTCGGGAAGTCGCGCTCGGGTAGGCAGTCGCCGTACCACGACGACTTCAGCGACCCGCCGCGGGAGAAGAAGTCGATCAACGGCATATCCAGCTTCATATCCGGCGTCGGAACACCCACCAGCACAACTGTTCCCGCGAGATCACGCGCGTAGAAGGCCTGCTTCCAGGTCTCGGGTCGGCCGACCGCGTCGATCACCACGTCGGCGCCGTTCCCGTCGGTGAGGTCCTGGATCGTCGCCACCGGGTCGAGTTCGCGGGCGTTGATGGTGTGCGTGGC
>JAVXWV010000048.1:0-8905 GCA_032230775.1 Mycobacterium sp.
CGAACGCACCGGGAGCTGCCGCGCCGGACGACGTCCACAGCGCCGGGCTGACCGCGCAGATCGCCGCGGTGCGCGCAGGGCCGAGCCTCGCGCCGAGCAGGAGCGCGCCGTAGCCGCCCATCGACCAGCCGAGGAACCCGACGCGTGAGGTGTCGAGTCCTTGCGAATTCAACATCGGGATCAGTTCGTTCAGCACCATGGCGCCGGAATCTTCGCCGGAGGCCCGCTTGTGCCAATAGCCTCCGCCGCCGTCGACCGCGACCAACGCGAACGGCGGGATGCCTGCCTGAACCGCTTGGGCAAGGCCCTGCTCTACACCGCCTGCCATCACGCCTGCAGCGTCCTGCCCCTTGCCGTGCAGTGCGATCACCGGATGCAGCGCAGCCGTCTGGCCCGGCGGGCGCGCGATCGCCCAATTCGTTGGCACGCCGCCGCGGGCTGCCGATACGAACGAGCCGTCGATGTACGCCGGCGCAGCTGTCGGCGGGGGCTCCAGCGGTGGGGGTGGTGCCAGTGGTGCACCCGCACTCGTCATCGCAACCGGCGGACCAGCAACCGATGTGCTCGGTACACGCAGCACTGTGCCCAATGCGTAGGCGCCTGCGGCGCCGGCTGCGGCACCGACGCCGAGGCGCAGAATGGCGCGGCGGCTTAGTTCGGGCATGCGCGCCATCATGCCATCGGCGATCTCGCCCGCCACGCCCGAGTTCCCTGAGTAAAGCCTGATGATTGGCCGAAAGCGCAATGCCGCAACTGCCTGACTGGCAGCATGCAAGAGGTGACAGCAGCGGTCACTCCAAAGGGAGAACGTCGACGGTATGCGCTGGTCAGCGCGGCCGCCGATCTGCTGTGCGAAGGCGGCTTCGATGCCGTGCGGCACCGTGCCGTCGCCCGAAGGGCCGGGCTCCCGCTGGCGTCGACGACCTACTACTTCTCCTCGCTCGATGACCTGATCGAAAAGGCCGTCGAGTACGCCGGTACGCGTGAGGCCGAGCAATTGCGGACCAGGGTTGCGACGCTGTCCCGGCGGCGCCGGGGAACCGAGTCGACCGCCGACATCCTGGTGGACCTGCTGGTCGGCGAGGCCACCGGACTTCGGGTCACCGAGCAACTGATCTCCCGCTACGAGCGCTACATCGCATGTGCGCGCCAGCCGGGGCTGCGCGACATTCAGCAGCGGATTCTGCGACAGCGCACCGACGCGGTGGTCGAGGTCGTCGAGCGCTCCGGCCGAGCTGTGCGCGCCGAACTGCTCACCGCGCTGGTCTGCGCGGTCGATGGCGCGGTGGTGGCGGCGCTGGTCGGCGATGGTGACGGTCCGCGCGCGACGGCCCGCGCGACGCTGATCGATGTGATCGACGTGCTTGCGCCGATCGACGAGAGAGTCGCACCGCTCTGATCGAAGATGTTGGGCCAGTGCGGGTCCCGCGTTTCGCGCCGGACTAGCGGAGCGCCTCCCGGATAGCGACCAGTTCACGTTGGACGTCTTCGAGTAGTTCCATCGCGCGGATCAGCCGATTCTCAAGAGAAGAGCGGCTGCCCGTGCGATCGGGTCGCTCGGGTCGCTCGGGAGCGAGATCGCTCGGCGGCGTAGGTGTGACGATGTAGCCGGTCGCGAAATCGCCGTAGACCGTGACGTCTTCCGGCCGGTGATACCAATACAGCGCGACGTACGCACAGACCACGGCGTCGACGGGATCCTCGTCCCTGTCGAGCTGTCCCGGCCGTGTTGCGGCCTCGACCTGCTTCCGCAGCGTCACCCAGGCCACACTGCGATTCGCCCGCAGCCGCGGGGTGGCGCCGTCGAGTCCCTCGATCAGTGTCATCAACTGAAGCAGCTCGCGATGGCGATCCTCGAAGGCGCCTTTCTTGTACTTCAAGATCGTCTTGAGTTCGAACAGCACGACCGCCGCCGAGGGCGGGTAGACCTCGATGGCCCGTCGGCTCGCGGCCGATGTGGGATCCATGTCGAGACCGAGTGCGGTCGCGATCCGGGCACCGCGGGGATCCTTGAACTCGGGCATGTCGGCGTACGCGGGGCGCGCTTCCGCATCGAACCTTTGAAAATCGCGATTGAGGGCCGCCTCGCATGGCCGGTGGCCGGTCGGGTTATTGACGATCAGCGGAGCGTCGATGGCGACCAGGCATTCGTCGCTGACGTAGGGAGCGATTGCGGCCTCGATGCTCTCGTCATCCTGCGCGGCACCGACGTGCAGCAGCCGGCCGTCGGAATCGATGACGGCGACACCGGCCTGGTTTTTCTCGCCCCACGCAAGATCCAATCCAACGAAGTACATGGGCCTACTGTGCCTCATCCCCGGGCCTACTAGCTGTCGCCGTTGCGCAGCCGTTTGAGCCTGTCGGCCAGCAGCCCCACCCGATGTGCATTGCCGTGCAGGTGCAGATAGCGGTCACCGAACACAGCCAGCAGCGCGTCGTCGAGGCGGCGCACCGCACCTGCCGGGTAGCGATAGCCCATCGCCCGGTTGATCGCGACGGCATCCACCGTGTCCAGCACGCTGGTCAGCTCGTCGAGCGAGGTGATGCCGAGTTCCAGCAGCAGCCCCGAGATCCAGCCGTAGTGGTCGGTGCGTGACCAGCCGGCGTCGGCGTACCGGTTGCCCAGGTATGTCGCGAGAACCGGGGTCGCGATCCGCGGGTCGGTCGACGCTTCGGTCTGCTCGTCGGTGGTCTCGTCGCCGGTCATGGTGACCCGCAGCCGCTCGCGGATGGCGGTGAACTCGCGATCGGCGAGTTCGAGTAACCCTGCCGCCAGCGTGAACCGTCGATCCAGATCGGGCACGTGCTCGGCTGGAATCGAGCCCTTGTAGCGTATGTCGTGCTCGAACTCCGCCCATGCGTGCTGCAGCACGGTGCGGATCTGGATCGACGCCGGCTGCTGTTCGCCCTCGACGCCGACGAGCAGGTGTCTGCTGGCGTAGCCCCACCGGCCTTCGCGCGCCGTCTCCAGTCCCATGTCCCTGTCGTCGAGCAGTCGCATCTCGTCCGCGAGCAGCGTCGCGACCGCGTCGACGTCCTCGCGCAGATAGGTGATGACCCGCAGCCCGACCTGGTCGGTGATCTCCACCAGCGGGTCGCTGAAGAGTCGCTGTCCGTCGACGGCACGTTCGGCCTTGGCCGCGAACGATTCGACGCTCTTGGTCCGCGCGGTGATGCTCAGATAGTTGATGCCCGCGTCGTCCAGGAGTGCCGTCACCAACTGGAGGTAGTTCGCGGTAGCGGTCACAAGGGCGGGTCGTCGGGTCTCGTAGTCGGCGATGGCTTTCCGCGCAACCGTCGGAATCGGTTCCGCCGGTTGCGGACTCAGCCCCGAGGGGAGGGTCGGCGTGAGGATGTACCCGGTGTCGATGTCGCCGTACACGGTGACGTCGTCGGGCCGGCGGACGGAGTAGAGCGCCACGTAGGCGCACAGCACGGCATCGACCGGGTCCTCGGCCCGCCGCAATTCGCTCTTGCGCGTTGCGGTTTCGACCGAACGGCGGAGACGTTTCCAATCGTCGTGCCTGGTGACCCGTAGCGGCACATCAGCGTCCTTCAGCCCCTCGATCAGGGTCATCAGCCGGAGCAGTTCCGACTGCATCTTCTCGAATTTGCGGCCCTTCTTGTCCTTGTACTTCAGTGTCCTGCCGAGCCGGAACAACGCCACCGATGCGGCGTGCGGATATACCTCCAGCGCGCGACGCGGCCGTGGCGAGAACGGGTTGAGGTCGAGGTCCGTCGCCGTGGCCAGACGCCCGCCGCGCGTTCCGTTCGCGAACTCGGGCTTGCCGGTGTTGGACGGATGGGCGCCAGCCTGGAACTTCGTGAAGTCCTTGTTGAGGGCCGCCTCGCACGGCCTGTTGCCCTTCGGGTTCGTCACGATCAACGGCGCGTCGATGCCAACGACGCAGTCGTCGGCGACAAACGGCTTGATCGCCGCCAGGATGCCGGCGTCGTCGATTTGCGCGGAAACCTGCACGAGGACGCCCTTGTCGTCGATCACGGCGACGCCCGTCGGATTGCGATCTCCCCACGCGAGATCGAGCCCAACGAAGTACATAGGGGCTACTGTGCCTTATTCGTGCTCCTACCCGCCGCCGTAAGCTGTGTGTTTGTGACGATCCCGAATGTGCTGGCCAACCGGTACGCCAGCGACGAGATGGTGGCCATCTGGTCGCCGGAGGCCAAGGTTGTCGCCGAGCGTCGGCTGTGGCTGGCTGTGCTGCGAGCGCAGGCGGAGTTGGGCGTCTCCGTTCCTCAAGGCGTCGTCGCCGACTACGAGCGGGTGATAGACGACGTCGACCTGGCCTCGATCGCCGAGCGTGAACGGGTGCTGCGCCACGATGTGAAGGCGCGCATCGAGGAGTTCAACGCGCTGGCCGGTCACGAGCACGTGCACAAGGGCATGACGAGCCGCGACCTCACCGAGAACGTCGAGCAGCTGCAGATCCGCCGCTCTCTTGAATTGGTGCATTCGCACGGGGTCGCGGTGCTGGCGCGGCTGGCGGAGCGGGCTGTGCTGTATCGCGACCTGGTGATGGCGGGCCGCAGCCACAACGTCGCCGCGCAGGCCACGACTTTGGGTAAGCGGTTCGCGTCGGCGGCCGAAGAGATGCTTATTGCGCTGACGCGGCTGCGTTCGTTGATCGACCGGTATCCGCTGCGTGGCATCAAGGGCCCGATGGGCACCGCACAGGACATGCTCGACCTGTTCGATGGCGACACGTCGAAGTTGGCCGACTTGGAGCGGCGGATCGCCGAATTCCTCGGCTTCACCGAGATTTTCACGAGCGTCGGGCAAATTTATCCGCGATCGCTGGACCATGACGTGGTCTCGGCGCTGGTGCAGGTTGGCGCGGGCCCGTCGTCGCTGGCGCACACCATCCGGCTGATGGCCGGCCACGAACTGGTGACCGAGGGCTTCGCGCCGGGACAGGTCGGCTCGTCGGCCATGCCGCACAAGATGAACACCCGCTCGTGCGAACGCGTGAACGGGTTGCAGGTTGTACTGCGGGGTTATGGGTCGATGGCGGCCGAACTCGCCGGCGCGCAGTGGAACGAAGGCGACGTGTTCTGTTCGGTGGTGCGCCGCGTGGCGCTGCCCGACGCGTTCTTTGCGATCGACGGGCAGATCGAGACGTTCCTGACAGTTCTTGACGAGTTCGGCGCCTACCCGGCGGTGATCCAGCGAGAGCTGGACCGTTACCTGCCTTTCCTTGCCACCACCCGGATCCTGATCGCCGCGGTGCGCGCAGGCATGGGCCGCGAAGCCGCGCACGAGGTGATCAAGGAACATGCCGTCGCGGTGGCCCTTGCGATGCGCGAGAAGGGTTTGGAGCCCGACCTGCTCGACCGGCTGGGGGCCGACCCGCGGCTCCCGCTGGACCGGCCTGCGTTGGACGCGGCGCTGGCCGACAAGCAGGCGTTCACCGGCGCCGCGGGTGACCAGGTCGACAGGGTGGTCGATGCGGTCGACGATCTGCTGGGCCGCTATCCCGAGGCCGCCAAGTACACGTCGGGTGCCATCCTGTGACTTCGGTCCTGGAGATTGACTTCACCGATCTGGACAACTTCGCTCACGGCTTCCCGCACTCGCTTTTCGAGGTGCATCGACGTGAGGCGCCGGTGTACTGGCACGCGGCGACGGACAATACCCCTGACGGGGAGGGCTTCTGGTCGGTCGCGTCGTATGCGGAAACCCTTGGGGTGTTTCGTGATCCGGCCACGTTCTCGTCGGTGACGGGCGGCTCGCGGCCCTTCGGCGGGACGTTGCTGCAGGACCTGTCCATCGCCGGTCAGGTGCTCAACATGATGGACGACCCGCGGCACTCGCAGATCCGCAGGCTGGTCAGCTCGGGCCTGACGCCGCGGATGATCCGCCGCGTCGAGGAAGACCTGCGTGCACGGGCGCGGCGGCTGTTGGATGCGGTGGTTCCTGGTGAACCGTTCGACTTTCTGGTCGACATCGCCGCCGAACTGCCGATGCAGATGATCTGCATCCTGCTGGGAGTGCCCGAATCCGAACGACATTGGCTGTTCCACGCAATCGAGCCGCAGTTCGACTTCGGTGGCTCACGTAAGGCGGCTGTCGGGCAGATGTCGGCCGAGGAGGCCGGGTCGCGGATGTACTCCTACGGGCAGGAGCTGATCGCGTCGAAGCGGGTTTCTCCGACCGACGACATGCTGTCCGTGGTGGCCAACGCCACCGTCGACGATGACGGTTTGGCTGCGTCCTTCCTTTCGGAAATCGAGCTGTACCTGTTCTTCAGCCTGCTGTTCAGTGCGGGCGCGGAGACAACCCGCAACTCCGTCGCGGGCGGGCTGCTGGCGCTGGCCGACCACCCGTCGCAACGTGAAGCGTTGCGCGCCGATCTCATGCTGTTGCCGACGGCCGTCGAGGAGATGGTGCGCTGGACGTCGCCGTCGCCTTCGAAGCGGCGCACCGCAACGCGGGACGTCGAGTTGGCCGGGTGTGCGATAGAGGCCGGCCAGAAGGTGCAGATCTGGGAGGGTTCGGCGAACCGCGACGCTGCGGTGTTCGAGGATGCGGATGTTTTCGACATCACGCGTAAACCCAATCCGCACTTGGGCTTCGGCCAGGGTGTGCACTACTGCCTTGGCGCCAACCTGGCGCGGCTCGAGCTGCGCGTGCTGTTCGAGGAGCTGCTCGGCCGATTCGCGTCGGTGCAGGTGGTCAAACCGGTGGAGTGGACACGAAGCAACCGTCACACCGGCATCCGGCATTTGATAGTGGAACTTCGATGACATTTGAGCAGCGTGTTGTTGAACTCGGCCTGCAGTTGCCGCCGGAGCCGTTGTTGCCGCCCGGCGTTCGTATTCCGTTCGAATGGGTACGGGTGGTCGGTGAGCGGTGCGTGCTCAGTGGCCACGGTGCTTTAACGCCCGATGGCGCGCCGGCTGGCCCGTTCGGCCGTGTGCCCAGCGAGGTGTCGCTAGAAGACGCGCAGGAGTCTGCGCGGTCAACGGTGCTGGCCATGTTGGGCGCATTGCGTCTTGCGTTGGGATCGCTTGACCGGGTGCGGGATTGGGTGACGCTGAACGGGTTCGTCAACGCCGATTCAGGTTATCCGCAGACGACCGCGGTCCTCAATCCCGCGTCGGATCTTCTGCTCGAGGTGTTCGGCGAGCACGGCAGGCACGCGCGAACGGCGATCGGGGTGTCGGCGCTACCGCTGAATCTGCCCGTGATCATGTCGGCTGAGGTGATTGTCACGCCGTGAAGCCGGATTCGTTCGCGGCGGTCATGGCGACCGGCATCGTCTCGATCGCCGCTGTGGATCACGGTTTTGACGTCATCAGCGAGGTGATGGTGGTGCTGGCGGCCGTCGCGCTGCCGGTGCTGATCGTTGCGGCGGCAACCGCATGGCGGCGAGAGTCGTGGAAGCTCACGGATCTCGATGTGTCGCTTCGGCTGTGCACCTACATCGCGGCCTGCGCGGTGGTTGGGGCGCGACTAGCCGAACACCGCGTCGTGCTGTGGGTGCTGGCGGGGATGGCGTTGCAGGGTTGGCTCGCGCTGGCCCCGGTGGTGGCGCGGTGCATGTGGCGCGACCGAGGGGTGGGCCTGCGCGACCGTGCGCACGGCGGCTGGGAACTGGCTAGCGTTGCGACGTCCGGATTGGCCATCGTAGCGGCGGATCTGAAGATCGTCTTCCTCGCGATGCTGTTCTGGGCCATCGCCATTGGCGTGTACCTGTTGATGACGGGCCTGATCGTCTGGCGAGCAGTCCACGATCCGGCTGCCCCGGAGCTGGTGCAGCCCGACATCTGGATACTGATGGGCGGCGCGGCGATCGCGACGTTGGCTGGCGATCACATCCACACGGCCGGGCTGGAGGCCGTTTGGCCGATGACGGTCGTGACGTGGTTCGTCGCGACGGCGTGGATCCCGCCGCTGATCTACGTCACCCTGCAACGGTTTCGGAGACGACACGAGCTACCGCCAGGGCTGTGGTGGGCTGCGGTGTTCCCGCTCGGGATGTACTCGGCGGCGACGTATGCCACGGCCGTCGAAACCGACTGGCATTGGCTGATGTTCGTTTCGCTGGTGTTCTTCTGGATCGCCTTCGCAACGTGGGTCATCGTGGCGATCGGATCGCTCGTCGAATTTCGGCGATCACGCGCTGCGGATACGTCGTCAGGTCCAACCACGTGAACCGCAACACTTGCCAGCCGAGCAGGGCGATGGCGTTCTGCCGCTTGCGGTCGATTGCGAACGCCTCCGGGTCACTGTGAAACGCCCAGCCGTCGACTTCGATAGCGACCTTCTGCTTGGGGAATGCGACGTCGATCTTGTAGCCGCCAAGGGGATAGTTGGCCTTCCATCCGGTAATCCCGGCGTCGCGCAACAGCTTGACGAGTAGCCGCTCGGCTTCCGAGCGTGCACCGTCGGATGCGGCATGCAGCAGTCGTCGTGCCGCGGGTGAGCCGTGGCGGCCCTTGTTCCGCACGTGTGCGCGCCACAGCTGTGGTAGTTCGACATGGCGCTGCAACGCAGAGTCCATCAGCTTGGCGCCGCCACCGCGTCGAACGGCCGCCTCAACGACTGTCAGTGGGAGTGCCGTCACTCGCAATCCATTTCGCTCGACGACATCGCCGGGCGACAAGTCGCGTCGTCGCAAACGCGTTCCCGAGTGACGCCGCAGTCGTGCATCTCGGGGAACAGTGACTTCAACAGTTTCAGGTGGGAATCGTGTGACGCGCTGCCACCAGGCGGCGGTCAGACCCGTTGCCACCGCATCACTGCCGTAGCCCCAAACACCAGCACGAACGCGCGCCTCATCGGTAAACGGCCTGTCGTCGACAAAGTAGACACCGCGAGAGCACCGGAGCCAGCTGCCAGATCTCAGTCGTCGATTGATCGCATCTTGACTCAGTCCCGCAC
>JAVXWV010000062.1:0-3651 GCA_032230775.1 Mycobacterium sp.
CCGCTTGCCAACGTGGCAACCCTTGCGAAGTTCGGCGCGACCGTGCACAAAATGCGCACGTTTGGCGGCGTGTCGTCGTGCAGACACGCACGCTCGCGGTAGTGAGTTACGCCGCAAGTGGCGCGTATGTCGTGGAGCGCTGGCGGGCGGGGCGGCCGATGCCCTCAGCGATCGCGACGAGTTCCTCGACGCTCTTCGCCGAGCCGAACTCCGAACCCGCCATCCGCGAAATCGTCTCCTCCATCAGCGTGCCGCCCAGATCGTTGGCGCCACCGGTGAGCATCACCTGCGTGCGCTCGACTCCGAGCTTGACCCAGCTGGTCTGGATGTTGGAGATCCTGCCGTGCAACATGATTCGCGCCAGCGCGTGCACCGCGCGGTTGTCGCGGTGCGTCGGCCCGGGGCGCGCGCCGCCTGCCAGGTACAGCGGGCTGCTCTGGTGCACGAACGGCAGCGGCACGAACTCGGTGAACCCGCCCGTCTGATCCTGGATGGCGCGCAGCACGTTGAGATGTCCGACCCAGTGATGCGGCTGGTCGACGTGGCCGTACATCATCGTCGACGACGACCGCAGCCCGACCTCGTGCGCGGTGGTGACGACCTCGATCCACATCGACGTCGGCAGCTTGCCTTTGGTCAGCACCCAGCGCACCTCGTCGTCGAGAATCTCGGCGGCCGTGCCGGGAATCGACCCAAGCCCGGCCTCCCGCAGGCTGGTCAACCACTCCCGAATTGACAGCCCGCTCTTCGTCACCCCGTTCGAGATCTCCATCGGGGAGAACGCATGAACGTGCATCGACGGGACCCTGGCCTTGACCGCGCGCACCAGGTCGGCGTAGCCCGTCACCGGCAGTTCGGGGTCGATGCCACCCTGCATGCACACCTCGGTCGCGCCCGCGACATGCGCCTCCCACGCCCGCTCGGCCACTTCGGCCGTCGACAGGGAGTACGCGTCCGCGTCGCCCTTACGTTGGGCGAACGCGCAGAACCGGCAACCCGTGTAGCAGATGTTGGTGAAGTTGATGTTGCGGTTGACCACGAACGTGACGTCGTCGCCCACCACGTCCCTGCGCAACGAGTCAGCCAGCGCTGCAACGGCATCCATCGCCGGACCGTCGGCGGTCGCCAACGCCAGATACTCGTCGTCGCTGCAGCCGCCGGGATCGCGTTCGGCCGAACGCAGCGCCGCCAACACGTCGGTGTCGATGCGCTCAGGCGCCCGCGCGGCAAGCTCGTGCACCTTCTCGCGGATCGACTCCCAGTCGCCGAACGCGCTGCCCAAGTCGCTGCGGGTCTCGGTCAGACGACCCTCGGAATCGATCGCCGCGTGCAGGTCGGTGCGGCCCAGCGACTCGCTCGCCTCGTCGGGCTCCTGCCACGGCCGCCCGACCGGATTCACGTCGGCGGCCAGTCCGGTGTCGGGGTCGGCCAGGGCGTCGACGTGTCCGCGCACCCGCGGGTCGATCCATGCCGCGCCGGCCTGCACGTAGGCCGGTTGCGCGGTCAGCCGCTGCACCAGGTCGTAGCCGGCCTCGGCGGTAACGGCCTCGAGCTCGTCCAGTGCCGGCCAGGGCCGCTCCGGATTCACGTGATCCGGGGTCAGCGGCGAGACGCCGCCCCAATCGTCGACGCCGGCGCTAATCAACGCCAGGCATTCGGAGCGCGACACCAGGTTCGGGGGTGCCTGGATGCGCATCTTGGGCCCCATCACCAAGCGTGTGACCGCCACTGTCGCCACGAAGTCGTCGAAACCCGTATCGGGCACCGTGGCCATCGCGGTGTGGTCCTTGGCGCGGAAGTTCTGCACGATCACTTCCTGAACGTGCCCGAATTCCTTGTGCGACTGGCGAATTGCGTGGATGGTCTCGGCCCGCTCGACCAGCGTCTCCCCAATGCCGACAAGCAGCCCGGTGGTGAACGGGATCGACAACCGGCCTGCGTCGGCCAGTGTGCGCAACCGGACCTCGGGATCCTTGTCGGGGCTGCCGTAGTGCGCCTCGCCCTTGGTCTCGAACAGCCGTCGCGACGTGGTCTCCAGCATCATGCCCATCGACGGAGCCACCGGCTTGAGCCGCGACAGCTCCGACCACGACATCACGCCCGGGTTCAGATGGGGCAGCAGTCCGGTCTCCTCCAGCACCCGGATCGCCATCGCGCGTACGTAATCCAGTGTCGAGTCGTAGCCGCGCTCGTCGAGCCACTGCCGGGCCTCGTCCCAGCGCGTCTCCGGCCGGTCGCCAAGGGTGAATAGGGCCTCCTTGCAACCCAATTCGGCGCCCCGGCGGGCCACCTCGAGAATCTCGTCGGGCTCCATGTACATGCCCATCCCCGCGGCGCGCAGCTTGCCAGGCACCGTGACGAACGTGCAGTAGTGGCAGGTGTCGCGGCACAGATGCGTGACGGGGATGAACACCTTGCGCGAGTAGGACACCGGCAAGCGGCCATTCGGCCCACGCCGGCCCGCAGATTCAAGACCCGCATCACGGACCCGCGCCGCACTTTCGCAGAGATCGGCCAGGTCCTCGCCACGGGCCGTCATCGCGATCGCGGCCTCGTCGACGTTGAGCGCCACGCCGTCACGGGCCCGCCGCAACACTCGCCGCAGCGAGGCGGCGCTGGGCACACCGGACTTCGGGGGGACCACCGGGCTGGGCAGATCGGCGCCGCGCTGGGGGTTCAGAGCCACTCCCGTGTAACCGTTACGTCGCTGAGAATCATCCGCGTGTCTCACATTCTGAAACCACTGCGCCGGGCATATCGCCACAGTAGTCCCAGCCGGCCGTCGTGTTGTGGGCCCGTCCTCGCTTGGGTTGGCGAATGCCGCACGACCGCTTTTACCCCGGCGTAAGTTCGCAGCCAGGGAGGACCAGACGGCTGAAGCGACGTCTGGGGCGCCCGCTTCCGCGACGACGAATGACGAACGACGACGCTGGGCCGAAGCACGCCAAGAAGGTCGCGACCGGCAAGAGGCAACCGTCAGGCGGCCGCGCGCACGTAGCGCCACAGCAGTGCCGCCGGCGGCAGCGCGCCCAAGGCGATCAGCAGCAGCGGCGCGTACTCCATGATTCCCACGCCGCCGAACACGATGTCATCGCCGGGCCCGCCGAACGTCAGGCCCGCGACAGTGAGCAGCCAGCACCACAACGGGAGTGCGGCCACCCGAGGTGAGGAGGTCCATTGCAACGCCGCCCACACCAATGCGGCGTTGAGCAGACCACTCAGCAGCGCGCTGATCGGAAACGGCACCGATCCGATTCGAAGCGGAAGGAAGAACGCGGCCGCCACGGCCGAGAGCACACCGTCGATCGCCAGCAGCGTGAGAACGACGGGACGCAGTGGTGTCAGGTGGGGATGCTGTCTAACAATGAGACGAGCGACCCGACCACCCACTGAAAGCTGTCAGCGCGGTCCTGCCAGTGCTGCAGGTTGGGATCCATGTCCGGGTCCATCGCCATCCCTTCCACACGCGGTCGACTGTCGGGCAGCTTACCCCGTCTCTGTTGAGTTATTCCAGGTTCAGGCCGGCCAGCAGATCGGTTTCCCAACCGCGGTCGTCGCGGTCGCCCGGGGCGCCGGCGGCCAGGATGTAGTGCTCGCTCGCCCCGATCGGCAGCGCGATGTTGTTCGACAGGGCAATGGAGCGGCCGTCAG
>JAVXWV010000072.1:0-3247 GCA_032230775.1 Mycobacterium sp.
TTCCAGGTGGCAATCCGCATGGTCACAGGCTACGAGCATCGACGTAGCGGCTTCGGTGGTGGACGGAAAAGCCCATCGACTCGTACAGCCTTGTGGCGGCTGTGTTGTCGGCGAGCACCTGCACATAGGCGCGCGTCGCACCCCGCTGGGCGCCCCACGCCAACAACGCGTAGCACAGCTCACGGGCAAGGCCGCGACGCCGTGCTGTCTCGACCACATGGACCGCCGACAGGCCGACCCATCGCGTGCCGTCGGGCGACTCCGTGACAGCACCTCGTCCGACGGCATCGCCCCCGTAGGTCGCGAACGCCACGTCACCGTCGATCACGGCGGTCAACACGTCGACGGGCACGTCGCGCCGGTACAGGCGCAGCCATTCGTCGTCTGGTCGAGCCGCAACCGCCACCGCCGACGATCGCTGCACCGTCACTTCGCCTGTCATGACCAGGGTTTCGGCGTCGATCGGCACTCCTGGCGGGATGCGGAACAATCGGTCGGGCGCGGAAATCAGCGGCGTCACCGCGCGGGCGGCGTACCAACCGACGATTGCGCTGACGTCGAAAACGGTCGGAACATCCAGCGGGACAGCTGAATTCGCACGCCGGGTGCTACCTCGGCCGAAGCGCAGCAGCCAGCCGTCGAGCCGCTGTTGTTCGACGCCGGGCCACGCGAGTGCGGCCGCGTGCTCGAGGTTGCGAATGTCGCCGGTCCGCACCGGCGATGCGGCGAGGGCCTTGATCGCCACCACGTCGGCAGCGGCCACGTCCACCACGTCACCGCTTTTGGTGCGCACCCGCAGCGTCGGGCCGGTGGCCTCCAAGTGCCCGATCACGTCGGTCAGCGGCGGCACCGATCCGGCAGGCAACCGGTACCGCACCATGACGCGAGCTCCGACGTCGGGCACGAGCTAGTGGCCGAACGGATCGGGATCCTTGCCGGGCGTCCAGCTCATCCCCGGCACACCCCAGCCATGCGACTTCACCGACCTCTTCGCGCTGCGCGCGTGCCGACCAACCAGCCTGTCCAAGTAGAGGAAGCCGTCCAGATGACCCGTCTCGTGCTGGAGCATCCGCGCAAACAGGTCGGTGCCCTCGAGCGTGATCGGGGTGCCGTCGGCGTCCAAACCGGTAACCCGCGCCCAGTCCGCGCGGCCGGTCGGAAAGGATTCGCCGGGGACTGACAAGCAGCCCTCGTCGTCGTCGTCAGGGTCCGGCATCGTCTCGGGCACCTCGGACGTTTCGAGGACGGGATTGACAACAACTCCACGCCGCCGCGACGTTCTGCCGCGCTCGTCGGCGCAGTCGTAAACGAATACCCGCTTGGAAACCCCGATCTGGTTCGCGGCGAGGCCAACCCCGTTGGCGGCGTCCATCGTCTCGTACAGGTCCTTGATCAAATCCGCGAGATCGGCAGGCAGCGAACCGTCGTCGGCGACGGGCACCGGCTCGGTCGCGGTGCGTAAGACGGGATCTCCCACGATGCGGATGGGTACGACGGCCATGCTCGGCAAGCTTAGTGAGCCGACTCGCGGGTGTAGCTGACGGCTCAGCTTCCAAACCCGTGGTTGAATGTTCGCCGAACCCCAGTGTTGTCATTTCGATTGTCGGGAAGGGTCCAGGAGCGATATGGACGGCGCGATCGCGCGGACTGAGCAATCCGGGGACGACTCTGCTCTGACCGATGGCCTCACTCGGCGCGAGCACGACATCTTGGCGTTCGAACGCCAGTGGTGGAAGTACGCCGGCTCCAAGGAAGACGCCATCAAGGAGCTCTTCTCGATGTCGGCAACCCGCTACTACCAGGTGCTGAACGCGCTGGTGGATAGCCCTCAGGCCCTGGCTGCGGATCCGATGCTGGTCAAACGGCTGCGCCGGCTGCGGGCCAGCAGGCAGAAGGCACGGGCGGCACGTCGGCTGGGCTTCGACGTCACCTGAGGTCCGGCGGGCAGGAGCGCAGCGACTCGGGGATGTGGTGCGCGGGTCCAGAGGGCCCTGTCGATACAGTGAGCAATAATGAACCAGCGAAACTCCTCCGGACTGCCCCTGCGCGCAATGGTCATGGTGTTGCTTTTCCTGGGCGTGGTGTTTCTGTTGGTCGGATTCCAGGCGATGGGCTCCGGCGACTCTGAGGGCGACCAGTCGTCGTCGATCGCCACCTCCACCGTCACCACCTCCAGTTCGGCGACGTCGTCCGCGTCGCGCGCGCCTGCGAAGGCTGACGTGCGGGTCTTCAACATCTCCTCGACCGAAGGCGCCGCCGAAAGCACCGCCAACCGGCTGCGGGAAGCGGGCTGGAACGTCACCGAGACCGGCAATCTGAGCTTGCCGGAGGTCACGGGCACGACGGTGTTCTTCGGTGAAGCGCCCGGCGAGCGCGACGCCGCCGATCAGGTGGGCAAGCTGCTCGAAGCGCCGGTGCAGCCGCGAGTCCCCGAGTTGACCGAGCAACCGCCGGGCGTGGTCGTGGCGGTCACCGGCTAGGCTCTTGCACATGATCAAGACCGCCGCTGCAGCCGCCTTGTTCGCCGTTCCCGTTCTCGCCTTGAGCGCTTGCAGTCCGAACGAACCCATCGCCACGTCACCCGGCACCACGCCGTCGATCTGGACCGGCTCGCCTGCACCATCGGCTTCGCCCAGCGAGAGCGGACACGGGCAGGCCGGCCAGACTGAGCCGAGCGGCGAGAAGCTCACCGCCCAGTTGAAACTTGCCGACGGCACCACGGTGGCCACGGCCGACATCGAGTTCGCGGGCGGCTTCGCCACCGTCACGGTTGAGACGACCGCACCGGGTGAGCTCACGCCGGGCTTCCACGGTCTGCACATCCACTCCGTCGGTAAGTGCGAGGCCAGCTCCGTCGCCCCGACCGGTGGCGCGCCCGGTGACTTCAATTCCGCGGGTGGGCATTTCCAGAAGGCAGGCCATACGGCACATCCCGCAAGCGGCGACCTGACTTCGCTGCAGGTTCGCGCGGACGGCACCGCGAAGTTGGTGACGACGACCGACGCGTTTACCGCCGAGGATCTGCTCGGGGGTGCGAAGACTGCGATCATCATTCACGAGAAGGCGGACAACTTCGCCAACATCCCGCCGGAGCGCTACCAGCAGGTCAACGGCAACCCTCCGCCGGACGAAACCACCATGGCCACCGGAGATGCCGGAAAGCGCGTGGCGTGCGGTGTTATCGGCACCGGCTAGCAGCCACATAGACTTCGCTGGCTCGCCCCGGCCGACCCTCGGGGTCGAGTGG
>JAVXWV010000102.1:0-9882 GCA_032230775.1 Mycobacterium sp.
CGCCGCCGCGATGTTGGCCCCACCCGCGCGTCGGCTGAGGCTCCTGGCGGCGGCGGTGCTCGATCGCCTTGGCGCATTCTTCGGGCGGGATCCTCGGTACCTGCCCGGCGCCGGCGCGCCGGGGCAGTTGGCGATCGGCGCCACCCCCGACGCGCTGTTCGGGCAGGAACTGATGACTCCGAAGGGCTCGACCCCATGGCACAACCAGGACGCGGCGCGGTCGCTGCTGAGCTTTTCCTGGCGTCGCCCAGTACGACGTGCCGCAGCCATTCGCTGCCCCATCCTGCTCATCATCGCCGAGCACGACACGATGGCGCCGGTGGGCCCGGCGCTCCGTGTCGCCGACAAAGCCCAACGCGGCGAAGTTCACCGCAGCCGCGGCGGGCACTACGACGTCTACCAGGGAGGCCAAAGCTTCGACGACGTGGTCGCAGTCGAGCTCGAATTCCTGCGACGGCACGCCAAAATGGCTGACTGACAACCTGTCCCGTCGACACCTTGAGCCGCCGCCGTACGGTGTGACCCTCCTCGACCAAACTCAAGCCGACCGACGTCGAGGCACGCCGCCGCACCCGACGCGGACACGCCGACGCGTCACAGAGCAAGGAGATGACCATCATGGACCTCTACGACGTCATGCGAACCACCCACGCGGTGCGTGAATTCACCGATGAACCGCTGCCCGACGTCACCCTGTACCGGATCCTCGATAACGCACGCTTCGCCCCCAGCGGGGGCAATAGGCAAGGAACCCACATCACTGTGGTGCGCGATGCCCAAACGCGGCATCGACTCGCCGAACTCGGCGTCCCCGGCGCCCGCCGATACATCGCCCAGGTGATGGCCGGCGAAAACCCCTGGAACCCGGTACATCCCAGTAGCGTGGCGCCCGAAACGATCGACAACACCGACCCGCCCGACAGCTTCATTGCCCCGTTCATCCAAGCCCCTGTCGTGCTGGTCGTCTCTGTTGACCTGGAAGTCGTGGCGGCCCTCGACCAAAACCTCGACCGCATCGGCCTGGTGAGCGGGGCGTCGGTCTACCCCCTGGTGTGGAACATACTTCTGGCCGCCCGCAACGAAGGCTACGGCGGCAACCTCACATCCATGGCCGTCCCCCAGGAAGCGCAGGTACGACAGCTGCTCGGACTGCCTGACACCCATGCCCTTGCCGCGCTGGTACCGCTAGGAAGGCCAACCCGCCAACTGACCAAACTACGGCGCCGAACCGTCGAAGAATTCGTCACCCACGAACGCTTCGAGAATGCACCCTTCACCCCGCCCAACACACCCCGATGACATCGCGTCGACACACTGCAACGGCTCAGCCGCGCCGATCACACCAGGCGCGCACCGCGACCGTGCCTTCCGCCGCGCAAGCGCACCGGGCCGCTCGCTGGCGCGCTGCCCGTCGCCTCGTCGGCGTTCTGGGTTTCGTTGGACGTCGGTGTCGACAGGCCTCAGGCGTCGGGCTCGAACGGGCGGCCCTCGAGGGCGGCGAAAACGCGCAGTGGATCCAGGTAGTCGCGCCACTCGGCGACCTTGCGGTCCTTGATGACGACCACGGAGATGTATCTGTTGCTGTAGGGCTGACCCGTAGCGACAACCCTTCCCTCAGAGGAGTATTCGAGCACCACCGTGGATGTTGACGGTGAGTGCTGGACACGCAGGTCGTAGCAGCGGTCGAGGAAGAACGTGGAGCCGTAGCCCCGGTAAAGTTCGATGAGGTTCGCGCGGCCGACGATGTGGCGCGGGTAGTTCGGAACCGTGATGATGAAGTCGAAGACCACATCCTGGGCCAGCATGTCGAAGAAGTGGTCACCGTCCACGTATCCCGCGAGGCCTTCCTCGATGATCCGAAAGAACGGATCCAGCGCGCTGAAGTCGCCCAGGTTCTCGATCACTCGACACCTCCCGGGAATTGATGTGGCAGATGATCCTCTCCTAGATGTCCGCGGGAAACTCGACCGGGTAGGACTCAGCGAAATCGGCTGACCTGCTGACTGCTGACCACTTGCGATCTTCGGCGAGGCGCTCTTCGTCGAGCCGTACCGAGCCCTCCGTCGCGTTCACCCCTAGAGGCAGATTCCGGGGAATGTCGCGACGCTTCGCGACCTGCACGAGTATTTTGGCCGCTCGGTCCGGGTCCCCGTCCGCAACGCCACTGCCTTCCCCACGCCAGGTGAGTATCTCGGCGTACTCCTCCGGGACTGGCCGGACGGTCATCGACGACCCCGCCCAATCGGTGCGAAAACCGCTCGGCTCGACGACGATCACCTTGATGCCGAACGGCGCGGTCTCGGTCCGCAGCACGCGGCTGAACCCGTCGATCGCGAATTTGGCCGCCTGGTAGGAGCCGATTCCTGGAGACCCGCCGACCCGGCCGCCCATCGACGAGAACTGCATGATCAATCCGTCTCCTTGTTCTCGCAGCACGGGGATGGCCGCCTTCGAAACGTTGTACACACCCCAGAAGTTGGTCTCGAACTGGGTGCGGAAGTCCTCGTCATCTCCGGTCTCGATGGGGGAGACGTTGGCGTAGCCGGCGTTGTTGACAATGACGTCGAGACGGCCGAACCGCTTGCGCGCCTCGCTGATCGCCGTCCCGGCGGCCGCCGCGTCGGTGACGTCTAGGGCCAGAGCTAGTAGGCGATCCGGGTACGCGGCGGCAAGATCGGCCAGTTGCTCTGGCCGGCGTGCCGTGGCAGCGACTCGATCGCCCGCCTCGAGCGCGGCACGAGCCAGGGCACGCCCGAAGCCACGGGACGACCCGGTGATGAACCATGTCTGTGTCATGACATTAGTAAAACACTGTTGCGTTAATAGTGCAACCGCGTTGCGCTAGGATCAGTGGATGGATGCCTCGGATTTTCAGAGGGCCCGCAGTCCAGAGGCCAAGCAACAGCGTGAAGACGCCATCCTGGCAGCGGCACGCCTGCTCGGCGCCAAGCGAGGAATCCGGCAGATCACCCTTACCGATATCGCTGACGCGGTCGGCATGCACAAGTCGGCAATGCTGCGCTATTTCGAGACGCGCGAGCAGATCTTTCTGCGCCTCACCGCCGAGGACTGGCGAGAATGGTCGGAGGTGCTGCGCGCGAAATTGGAGGGGATCGGATCCCCGACCGCGAAGCGTGTGGCGTCCGCCTTCTCCACTACGCTCGCCGACCGTGGAATGTTCTGCGATCTGCTCGCCCAGGCGCCGCTCAATCTGGAACGAAACGTGTCCTTGGAAGCCGTCCGCGGCTTCAAGCTCGTCACCCACCACGAAGTCGACGCGATCGTCGAGGTTATGCGACGGCTCCTGCCCGGCCTGACCGAACGAGACTGCATCGACGTCATCGCCACCGCGACTTCACTATCGGGCGCATTCTGGCAAATGGCCAACCCGGCTCCAGAAGTAGCGGTCCTCTACCGCAGCGACCCGCGCATGACGCACGCGGTGTTCGAGATCGAACCGCGCGTACGGAGGGTGCTCACCGCGATGCTCAAGGGAACGCTAGCTGAGTGAGTGATTATGGCCGAACCTCGACAGGTGAGGCAGGACGGCCGCCACCAAATGAACTACTGGCACGGTCGATCTCGCCAAAGAAGACCATGACCTCATTTGGGTCCGTTCCTGCCGTCTGCAGGTGCGTCACGATCGCGGAAAGTAGCGAGCGCTTCCTGTCGTCCCGGTTCCTGACGAGACGAGGACATCGATCATCAGGACACGCTCGGTGCGAGGCTTCTGCAGATCGGGGTAGAGAGGGCTGATGCGAAGGTCAGCTTGTTCCAAAGAGATGAACCTCTGGAAGTGATCGTCGTCGGGATAGCCAGCGCTGACGCTGGCTTCATGAATGGCGGCGGATATTGCGTCCTTCTCGGTCGCCGTTCTCCCGGAACGCATCCTGCTCGTTTGATGGTCATGGTCGGCGAGAAGGTTGCGGACGCCGAAGCCACGCTCAGGTGAAGTTGGCGCCGCCGTCGACGACGATGGTCTGGCCGGTGACGTAGGCGCCGTCGTCGGAGAACAGAAACGCGACCATCGCGGCGAGGTCCTCCGGGACTCCCAGGCGATTTGATCGCACCGATGCCAGCATCTCGTTGCGATACTCCTCGGTGGTGTTCGCCAACGCCGCTCCGGTGAGAATCAGTCCCGGCGCGACCTAGTTGCATCGCACGCCGTGCTTGCCGCCGAGCGTGGCGGTGTGGCGGGTGAGCCCGTAAAGGGCCGCCTTGGCGGATTGGTAGGCGACCCGTGTCTCTTCACCCATCCACACAGTGGTGGACATCGTGTTGACGATGGCGCCGCCGCCCTGGTCGATCATGATCGGCAGCGCGTGGCGGATGCCGTACATGTAGCCGCTCAATGTGACGTCGATGGTGTGCCGCCACACGTCAAGTGACACCGAGAGCACATCGGTGTCTTGAGACAATGTGGCTGGCGAGAGGTCGGCGGCCACGTTGAACAGACCGTCGAGGCGACCGAACTCTTTGACGGTGTCGTCGACGAGCTCCCTGTAGGACGCCTCGTCGGTGATGTCGAAAGATCGAGCAATTGCCTTGCCGCCCAACGCCTGGATCTCATCGGCGACTGCGCGAGCGGCAGCCTCGTTGAGATCTGCCGCGACGACGGACGTGCCTTCCTGGGCGAGGCGGATGGCGGTCGCCGCGCCGATGTTGCCTGGCGCCGCGCCGGCGACGAGGGCGACCTTGCCCTCCAGTCCTCTCATTGCGCGGTCTCCTTGCGAAGAGGCTTGAGCGCGCCGGCCCAGGCTTCCAGTTGGTCGAACATCACGGTCGCGGCGTCGTCGTGGATCGCCTCGACGGGACGGAACGTGGAGAAATTCTCGAAGTCGGTGAACATCGAGAAGGACAGCTGCTGGCGCACGTGTGCGATCTGAAGCTCGCTGCATATCAGTCGGAGGTGCTCGACCGCGCGGGCTCCGCCCACAGATCCGTAGCTCACGAAGGCCGCGGCCTTGTTGGTCCACTCGGCGTAGAGGTAGTCGATCGCGTTTTTGAGCACGCCAGAGGTGGAGTGGTTGTACTCGGGCGTGACGAAGACATACCCGTCGTAGGGGGCGATCGTCGCGGCCCAAGCCTTTGTGTGCTCGCCGGCGTACTGGCCCAGCATCGGCGACATCGGCTCGTCCATGTGGGGCAACGGGTGGTCGGCGAGGTCGATGAGGTCGTAGTCAGCGCCGATGCGGGCCTGCGCCTTGTCCAGCACCCAGTCGGCAACAGCCTTGCCGTTGCGGCCCGGGCGGGTGCTTCCGAGGATGATCCCGATCTTCAATTCGCTCACAGCGGTCCTTTCAACGGATGGGTTCACTTGAACGTTCATGTCACGATAACGCACATGACTTGAATGTTCAAGTCAATCGGTTAGACTCCTGCAATGGCACGATCCCCCAGGCAGGCTGCCGCGGCCGCCACCGCTCCGAAATGGTTGACACCGGCACAACTCGAGGCCTGGCAGGCCCTCACGCTGATGCTCGCCCGGCTACCCACAGCGCTGGAGGCTCAGCTGCAACGAGACTCCCAACTCAGTTACATCGAGTACTACGCACTTGCCGCATTGTCCGAGCGGCCCGACCGCACGATGCGGATGAGCGAGCTTGCCGTGCTCACCAACGCCGAGCTCTCGCGGTTGTCACACTTGATCACGCGGCTGCAGAAGCGTGGCTATGTGCGGCGCGAACCCGATCCCGACGACGGCCGCTACACCAATGCCGTACTCACCGACGCCGGCTATGACATCGTCGTCGCCGCAGCCCCTGGCCACGTCGCGGCTGTGCGCGAGCTTGTCATCGACGCACTCGACGACACCGCGCTGGCAGCCCTACAGAACAGCGCCGAACGGATCAACGCCCGCATTGACGACCACGAAACAGCGTCGACCGCGACCTGACGGCGATAACAAAGAGTTTGAATAGTGCGCGGACGAATTCAATTCCCTTTTGCGCCAACACATTTCCATCTCAGCCCTGCTGGTTGGTGGGGGAGGGCTCCGCGACCACGGGATTCTCGATGGCGCCGATGCCCTCGATCTCGACGCGCACCCGCTGACCGGGTCGCAGAAGCCGCCCGGAGAACACGCCGACGCCGCCGGGCGTCCCGGTGGCGATGAGGTCGCCGGGCTCGAGCGTGCAGACGCGGGAAAGCGCCGCGATCATGTCGCCGATCCCGGTGACCATCTCCTTCGTCGAGCCGTCCTGGCGCAGCTCGCCGTCGACCCACGTGCGGATACCGAGACCCGCGGGATCCACCTCGTCGGCCGTGACGACCCACGGCCCGATCGGACCATGCGTGTCAAAGCTCTTGCCTGGCCACATCGTTGGAGTGTCTTGCTGCCAGTCGCGCACCGACACGTCGTTGCCCACCGTGTAGCCGGCGACGGACGCGAGCGCGGTGGCAGCGTCGGCGCGCCGGACCCGCTTCCCGATGACCGCCACGAGTTCTCCCTCGTAGTCGAGCATCGGCGAGTCGTACGGCGCGAGGATCGGGTCGTAGGGCCCGGTGATGCACGAAACCTGCTTGTTGAAGAACGTCGGAAGCTTCTGATCCGGGAACGCCGCGCGCAGATGCTTGAAGCGCTCCATCCGCTCGGCGTACTGGGGTTGCTTCGCGGCCTCTTGAATCTCAGCGAGGTGCGAGGTGAAGTTGAAGCCGATCGCGAGGTACTTCGACGGCGCCGAGATCGGTGCGTGCAGAACGACTTCCGAGAGAGGTGTGCGCTGTCGGGCGTCGGCGGCCTTGCGAGCCACGTCCGCAGTGACGTCAGGGCTGGCCGCCAGTAGCGCCGCTACGTCGGTGGGTGCACCGTCGAGCGCGCCGAGTGCGACAACGTCGTCGTCGACGACGACTCCCGCGCTCACGCCTGCGCCTTTGAGGCCATATCTCACAAGCTTCATTTCGTCTCCCTTGTCGTGTAGAGCGCCTCAATCTGCGACGCGTACTTCTGTGCGATCGGCCGGCGCTTGAGCTTCATGGTCGGCGTCAACTCTTCGGAATCGGGCAGCCAGTCTTCGGCGAGGATCGCGAAGTGCTTGATCTGCTCGACGCGCGCCAGCCGTGCGTTGGCGCGGTCGACACCGGCCTGCACCTCGGCCTGCTGTTCGGCATCCGTCGCGTACGAAGCAGCGACAGCGGGATCCAGGACGATCAGCGCGACGTTGTACGGTCGCCCGTTGCCGATTGCGCACGCCTGGCCGATGAGCGGACTGCCTTCCTTCAGGCGCGCCTCGATGTTGGTGGGCGACATGTTCTTTCCCGCGGCATTGATGATCAGTTCCTTCTTGCGATCGACGATCCGCAGGTGCCCGTCGGCCTCGATGCGGGCGATATCGCCCGTGTGCAGCCAGCCATCGGCGTCGATCGCCTCGGCGGTGGCCTCCGGCCGGTTGCGATAGCCCGCCCTCAGCCGCGGGCCGCGGACGAGGAGCTCGCCGGCCGCTGCCCACCGGACCTCGGCGCGGGGAAGGGGCGGCCCCACGGTGCCGGGACGAACGTCGTTCGCGGCGGCCAAGGAGACGACGCCCGTGGTTTCCGAAAGGCCGTACACCTCCCGCAAGGGGATCCCGATCGCGGCGTAAAAATCGATCACCGCGGGCGGACACGGTGCGGCGCCGGTCACTGCTGCGGTGAGCTCGTCGAAGCCAAGGCGACGACGGATCTCCTGGTGGTCGATCCCCGCCGCGACATCGGCCGCGATGGACGCCTGCAGCTTTTCCCACAACCGTGGGGGCGAGAAGAAGAAGTGCGGGCGCACCCGCGGGAGCAACTCGGTGACCGCGCTTGGGGTCGGGCAGCACACCACGCTGAAGCCCACGGTCATCGGCAGGTAGTGCGTGCACGCGCGCTCGGCGATGTGGGCCATCGGCAGATAGGAGATCGTGCGTCGCCCCGGCTGAATTCCGACCAGCGCGCCCATCTCGGCGGCCATGGTGAGGATGTTCGCGTGCGTCAGCTCGACGCCCTTGGGTGGTCCGGTCGTGCCCGACGTGTAGATCAATGTTGCGAGGTCCCTTGGCTTTACGGCCGCCGCGTGCTCCAGTTCGTCGGAGTCCAGCAGCTGACACCACGAGTCCGATCCGACGACGATGACGTGGTCGACGGCGCCGCGACCGCGCTCGAGCGCGGCGAGCAGGCCGTCAACCAACGGCGCCTCTGTGATGATGACTCGGCAGTCGGCGTCGGCGACAAAGTGGGCGAGTTGTTCTGGGGCCGAGGTGTTGTACATCGAGAAGGGGATGGCGCCGAGAAGCAGCGCGCCGGCATCGGCAACGTGGAATTCGGGCCGATTGCTGAGCAGGAGCCCGAGCGTGTCCCCGCGGCCCAGCCCCAGCGCGGCGAGGCCCGCGGCGGCGCGGCGGGCCTGGACACCGTAGTCACGCCACGAGAGCACCATCTCGAGGTCGGCGTTGAGGATCGCCGGCGCATCGGCGCGGGATTCGACCATCGCGAGAAACGCCTCACCGACCGTGACCGTTTCGCGGTGAACCACCGTGCTCATCGCTGCGCCTTCCCCTCGTGCATGTGGCCGCAAGCGTATCCAGCACTATGACAACTGTCAATTAAAAGATTGGCACTCGACTCATTCACCGTGAGCTCCAGAGCCACGCACCCTCTGCTCGTACGTTGCACGTTTGCCAACGTCGATGCGGTCGGTAAACAGATGGTCCAACCCGATTGAGCGCCTCAATGCGTCCGCGACACCACCGGGTAGAACCCGTTGGATCACCAGCACCACTCCGGCCGCCCGGGTGACCGTGACACGTCGTTTCGGCTTGCGGATCAGACCGACGATCGCTTTTGCGACATCGGCTGGTTCGGCATTCTTCAGGCCCCTGGCTTGGTCGATGCCGGCGACCATCTCCGTGTCGGTCATCGCAGGGAGGACCGCCGAGTAGTGGACACCGGTGCCGCGATGTCCTGCGCGAACCGAATTGGTGAACCCGAGGACGGCGTGCTTGGTGGCGCAGTACGTCGCTACCCCCGGCGCCGGCGTCTCGGAGTTCACCGATGCCACATTGATGATGTGGCCGCTGCGCCGGGCAAGCATCCGCCGGGCGGCGACCTTCGTGCCCACGATCACGCCGTAGACGTTGACGGCCAACGCGCGTCGCGTCAGCGCGTCGGGCTCATCGATGAGCCGACCGACCGGAAGGATCCCGGCGTTGTTGACCAGCACATCGATGGGCCCAAGCCGTTCTTCGACGTCATCGAGGAAGCTGGCGAACGAGTCGTGGTCTGTCACGTCGAGCGCGCCGCAAACGTCGAGCCCAAGGTTCGCGCCCGCCTGCTTGACTGCCGGCTCATCGATGTCGCCGATAGCGACCTTGGCCCCAAGCAGGTGCAGCGCCGTCGCGGTGGCCAACCCGATCCCGCGGGCGCCGCCAGTGATGACGACGACCTTTCCGCTAACTGGCTCGGCTCGGTTCACTGGCGAAGCCCCTTGAGCATTCCAATCAGCCGCGACAGCGTGATCTCGTTGTCGCCGCGGAGGCCGGCGACTGTATCGCGGACAAGCTGCAGAGAAGGCTTGGCGCCCAGGAATTCTTGGGTCGCTCGCGGCCCCCACTGGGAGAGGCCGGATGCGGTCAGCGGGGACCACCCGGGTTCGACGGTGTCGTCGAATAGGTCGCCATCGGTGAAGTGTTCGAACGGAAGTTTGTCGGGGTCGTGCCAGTAGTCGAAGATCTGACTGCCCAGGGCATGGCGTCCAATACCCCAGGCGCGCTGGTATCCGCGCTGCAACAGGTACTCCCCGCCCGCGGCAACAGCGTCTAAGTCGGTGACTTGGTACGCGGAATGGCTGTAGCCGGCCGCCGGCCCCAAATTCAACGCCAGCGTGTGGTGGTCGGCCGGAACGGTGCCGCGATCGCAGCGGATGAA
>JAVXWV010000122.1:0-3378 GCA_032230775.1 Mycobacterium sp.
AGATCACCGCCTAGGGGAAAACCGAATTGTGTCATCGTGTCACCCCCATTTCCTGCAGATTGAGCCGCAACGCCCGAACGGCGTAGTGAAGCCGGGATTTCACGGTGCCCTCCGCGATCTGAAGATCATTGGCGATCTGTGCGGTGGTCCATCCCTGGTAGTACGACCGGCGGATCACCGCGCGGTGTTCCTCGGACAGCTGGCTCAAGGCCGTGCCCAGCAGCAACCGGTCCAACGCGGAATCCACCTCGTCCGGTCCCGCGCGGTCGGCGACCAGTTCCATATCGGGTGTGCCCGTCTCGTTGCGATACCGCGCACTGCGGCGCTCGTCGATGATGAGGTTTCGCGCCACAGTGAACAGCCACGCCCTGGCCGATCGTTCGACGTCGTCGGTCACTTCGGGGTGACGCCACGCCCGAAGCAGCGTCTCCTGCACCACATCCTCCGCGCGCGCTTGATCACCAGTAAGCCGCAGGGCATAGCGCCACAGTGCGGCAGCGTGCTCGTCATAAAGCACCCGCATCATGGCGGCCTCTGGATCGTCCACTACCAACCTCCGTCTTTGATACGACGTTGGTGGTGATCCGGTTCATTACTACGCGCAGCTCAAACGGCGCGCGTGTGATTTGGTCAAAGATCCGTACTAGACCGTGAGGATTCGCGGGCCGTCGTCGGTGACAGCCACGGTGTGCTCCCAGTGCGCGGCGCGCGACCCGTCGGCGGTCACGACGGTCCATTCGTCATCCAAAACAACCGTCTTCGCGGTGCCGAGGGTGAGCATCGGTTCGATGGCCAGCACCGAACCCGGTGCCAGGAAGGGACCTCGGCCGGGCGCGCCCTCATTGGGCAGGAACGGGTCCATGTGCATTTGGCGGCCGATGCCGTGGCCACCGTATCCAGCGACGATCCCAAACTTGCGGTCGTACCGCGCCTCGGCCGCGTGCGTTCCGGTCTCGATGGCATGCGACACGTCGGTGAGCCGGTTGCCGGGCACCATGGCGGCGATGCCCGCCTCCATGGATTCCCGAGTCGCGCGGGACAACATTTCGTCGACGGGGATCAGGGTCCCGATGCCGAACGTAACCGCCGAGTCGCCGTGCCAGCCGTCGAGGATCGCGCCGCAGTCGATGGACACCAGATCCCCCGGTGCCAATGTCTCGCCCGCGGATGGAATCCCGTGCACCACACGGTCATTCACCGATGCGCAGATGCTCGCCGGGAAGCCATGGTAACCGAGGAACGACGGGATGCCGCCGCCACCGCGGATCACCGACTCGGCGATCTCGTCGAGCGCCAGGGTTGAGACCCCTGGGGCCGCCGCTTGGCGCACCGCCAGCAGCGCGGACGCCACCAACGAGCCGGCCGCCGCCATCGCGTCGAGTTCACCGACGCTGCGCTGCGCGACGACCTTGCGGTTACGCAGCCCGGGAAGGCCGATCAACGCCGCATCACGGGGGGTGCTCCTTTCGTCCGCTACTTGCCGAGCGCCAAAAGGGCCCGGGCGAACACCTCATCCAGCGCGCCC
Organism: Mycobacterium sp.; assembly: GCA_032230775.1. GTDB lineage: Bacteria > Actinomycetota > Actinomycetes > Mycobacteriales > Mycobacteriaceae > Mycobacterium. The sequence goes on from JAVXWV010000122.1 coordinate 1,526, forward strand.
ACCGCGTCGACGGTCTGCACGTTGTTGCGGCTGTAGTACTCCAGCAGCGGCTCGGTCTCGTCGCGGTACACCTGCATCCGATTGTGGATGACCTCTTCGGTGTCGTCGGCACGGCCGCGTGACTTCAGCCGCTCGAACAGCTCCGCCTCGGAGACGGCGAACTCCAGCACCGCATCGAGCTTGGTGTTGTGGTTCTTGAGCATCTCGTCGAGCGCCCGGGCCTGCTCCACGGAGCGGGGATAGCCGTCGAGAATAAAGCCGTCTGCGGCGTCGGGCTGCTCAATCCGGTCTTCGACCAGTTTGTTCGTCAACTCCGACGGCACCAGATCGCCTGCGTCCAGGTACCGCTTGGCCTCGACGCCAAGCGGGGTGCCCTCGCTGATGTTCTTGCGGAACAGGTCGCCCGTCGAGATCTGCGGAATGCCGAGCTTCTCGGAGAGCTTGATCGCCTGCGTCCCTTTGCCCGCACCGGGCGGCCCGAGTAGAACAAGTCTCACTTCAGGAACCCTTCGTAGTTGCGTTGCATGAGCTGGCTCTCGATCTGTTTGACGGTATCCAATCCGACGCCAATCATGATCAGAACCGCAGTACCGCCGAACGGCAAGTTCTGCACGCCACCGCCGTTGCCGATCTGCAGGAACAGGTTCGGCAGCACGGCGATCACGCCCAGATAGATCGAGCCGGGCAGAGTGATCCGGCTGAGCACATATCGCAGGTAGTCGGCGGTCGGTTTGCCTGGGCGGATGCCGGGGATGAAGCCGCCGAACTTCTTCATCTCGTCGGCGCGCTCGTCGGGGTTGAACGTGATCGATACGTAGAAGTACGTGAAGAAGATGATCAACCCGAAGTAGATGACGATGTACACCGGGTCGGCGGGATTGGTCAGGTAGTTGGCGACGAACCGCGACCACCAGCCGTTGCTCCCGTTCTTGTTTCCACTGGTGATCAGTTGGGTGACCAGGTGCGGGATGTAGATCAGCGACGACGCGAAGATGACCGGGATAACGCCGGCCTGGTTGACCTTGAGCGGCAAGTACGTAGATGTGCCGCCGTACATGCGCCGGCCCACCATCCGCTTGGCGTACTGCACGGGGATGCGCCGTTGGCCCTGCTCGACGAACACCACGCCGATGATGATGATCAGTGCGGCCACGCAGACCGCGGCGAACACCATGCCGCCGCGGCTGTCCAGGATGGTCTTGCCTTCGACCGGAATGCGCGCGGCGATGCCTGCGAAGATCATCAGCGACATGCCGTTGCCGATGCCGCGCTCGGTGACCAGCTCGCCCATCCACATCACCAGCGCCGCGCCTGCCGTCAGCACCAGAACGATGACGAGCAGCGTGAAGATGTTCAGGCCTTCGCTCTGGCCCTGGATGATGTCGAGTGTGCAGCCCTGCAGCAGCCCGCCGTTGGCGGCCAGCGCGACGATGCTGGTGGCCTGCAGAATGGCCAGTGCCACCGTCAGGTAGCGGGTGTACTGCGTGAGTTTCGCCTGGCCTGCCTGTCCCTCCTTGCGCAGCTGTTCGAAGCGCGGGATCACGACGCCCAGCAGCTGAACGATGATGCTGGCGGTGATGTAGGGCATGATGCCGACCGCGAACACCGTCAGATGCAGCAGCGCTCCGCCGGAGAACAGGTTGATCAATGAGTAGATCTGCGCCGAGTCGCCGCCGCTGACCTGCGCCACGCACTTCGTCACGTTCGGGTAGTTGACGCCCGGCGAAGGGATCGAGGCGCCCACCCGGTACAGGATGACGATGCCCAGGGTGAACAGGATCTTGCGCCGCAGGTCGGGTGTCCGCAGTGACGAGATGAAAGCCGAGAGCACTCTTCCTCCTGCGCAGCCGACC
>JAVXWV010000142.1:0-3546 GCA_032230775.1 Mycobacterium sp.
AGTACGACACCAGGCCGTAGCCTGCGGCGTGGGACTTGTTGAACGCGTAGTCGGCAAACGGCAGCACCGTGTCCCACAGCGCCTTGATGGCCGCAGGCGAGAAACCGTTGGCCTTCATGCCGTCGGAGAAGCCCTCGTACTCCTTGTCGAGCACCTCACGCTTCTTCTTGCCCATGGCTTTTCGCAGAATGTCTGCTCGGGCCAGCGAGTAGCCGGCCACCTTTTGCGCGATGCGCATGATCTGCTCTTGGTAGACGATCAGGCCGTAGGTCTCGGAGAGGACCTCCTGCAGCGGCTCGGCCAGCTCCGGGTGGATTGGCTTGATCGCCTGCCGGGCGTTCTTCCGGTCTGCGTAGTCGTTGTGGGCGTTCATGCCCATCGGGCCTGGCCGGTACAGCGCGATGACAGCGACCACGTCGCCGAATTCGGTGGGCTGCATGCGGCGCAGCAGGTCACGCATCGGCCCACCATCGAGCTGGAACACCCCCAGCGTGTCACCCCGGCCGAGGAGTTCGTAGGTGGCGGGGTCGTCGAGCGGGAGCGACTCAAGGTCGAGCTCGATTCCCCGGTTCGCCTGGATGTTCTCGAGGGCGTCACCGATGATCGTCAGGTTGCGGAGGCCCAGGAAGTCCATCTTCAACAGACCGATGGCCTCGCAGGACGGATAGTCCCAGCCGGTGATGATCGCGCCGTCCTGCGGCCGCCTCCACAACGGGATGGCCTCGGTCAGCGGCTCGCTGCTCATGATCACCGCGCACGCGTGCACGCCCGCGTTGCGGATCAACCCCTCCAGCCCGCGAGCGGTCTCGTAGATGGTCCGCACGTCCGGATCGGTGTCGATGAGCCCGCGAACCTCGGCGGCCTCCTTGTACCGGTCGTGGTTCGGGTCCGTGATGCCGGACAGCGGAATGTCCTTGGCCATGATCGGCGGCGGCAGCGCCTTGGTGATCCGGTCGGCGATCGCGAAACCGGGCTGACCGTAGTGAATTCGGGCCGAATCCTTCAGCGCTGCCTTGGTTTTGATGGTGCCGAACGTGATGACCTGAGCGACCCGGTCGCTCCCCCACTTGTCGGCGGCGTAGCGCACCATCTCGCCGCGCCTGCGGTCGTCGAAGTCAATGTCGATATCGGGCATCGACGCGCGCTCGGGATTCAGGAACCGCTCGAACAGCAGCCCGTGCTCGATCGGGTCGATATCGGTGATACGTAGCGCATAGGCGACCAGCGAGCCTGCTGCCGATCCGCGACCCGGCCCGACGCGGATGTCGACCGACCGCGCGTAGTTGACCAGATCGGAGACGATCAGAAAATAGGAGGGGTAGCCCTTCCCGCAGATTACGTCGATCTCATAGGCCGCCCGGTCGACGTACGTGGAGGGGACCCCGGCCGGGAAGCGCCGCGCAAGTCCGGCATCTACCTCGTGTCGCAGCCACGACGCCTGGTCATGCCCCTCGGGCACCGGGAAAACCGGCATGCGGTCGCGCTGTTCCCACACATCGGAGTAAGACTGCACCCGGTCGGCGATTAGCAGCGTCGAGTCGCATGCCCCTGGGAGCTGGTCGTCCCACAACGCGCGCATCTCCGCGGCGGACTTGAGGTAGTAGCCGTCGCCGTCGAACTTGAAGCGGTTCGGGTCCGACAACGTCTTGCCGGTCTGAACGCACAGCAGCGCCTCGTGGTTGTGCGCGGCGTCGCGGGTGACGTAGTGGCAGTCGTTGGTGGCCAACGGCGGGATATCAAGCTTGCGGCCGATCTCGAGCAGACCCTCACGGACCCGCCGTTCGATGTCGAGCCCGTGGTCCATCAACTCGAGGAAGTAGTTTTCCGGCCCGAAGATCTCCCGCCATCGGGCGGCGGACTCCAGCGCCTCGCGGTCGTGGCCCAGCCGCAGCCGCGTCTGCACCTCGCCGGACGGGCAGCCGGTGGTGGCGATGATGCCCGCCGCATTCTCGGCGATGAGCTCGGCGTCCATCCGCGACCACTTTCCGAGCTGCCCCTCGAACGAGGCCAGCGACGACAACTTGAAGAGATTGCGCAGCCCCGTTGCGTTCTCGGCGACCATCGTCAGATGGGTGTAGGACCCGCTGCCCGAGACGTCGTCACCTTTCTGGCTCGGATCACCCCAGAGAATGCGCTTGGTGTCGAAGCGGGAACCAGGAGCGATATAGGCCTCGACACCGATGATCGGCTTGATGCCGAGTTCGGTCGCCTTGTTGTAGAACTCGCTGGCGCCGAACATGTTTCCGTGATCGGTCATCCCGACCGCGGGCATCTCCAGTCGCTGTGCCTCGGCAAGCATCGGCGTGATCTTCGCGGCACCGTCCAACATCGAGTATTCGGTGTGGTTGTGCAGGTGCACGAATGAGGACCCGCGATGAGCGCTTGCGCGAAGAGCAGACGACTCGGGAGCGCTCGCGCGAAGAGTAGACGGACTGGTCATAGGCACGCCAGTCTATGGCCGCCGTCCGACAGATCTCGGCGTGTCGCACTGCGTGTCTTTGCCAGCGCGGACGAAAGGAGCACGACTCGTGTCGAAGCCTAGGCCGGGAACCGGTGTGCCCACGGCTCCAGCGGCAGCCGTAACCCGTTCACGAGGTAGCTCACGGTCCGGTAGGTGCCCGCCAACATGAGCAGCTCCAAGATCGCCTCGTCGCTGTGGTGTTCGGCGAGTTGAGCCCAGAGCTCGTCGTCGACCGAGCAGTGCCGCTGGAGGCCGTCACACAGCCGGATGAGGGTGCGATCCTCGTCGGTCCAGCAGTCGTCCTCGGGCCCGCCGCTGACCAGCGACGCGATCTGCGCTTCGGTCATGCCGGCTTTCTCCGCATAGACGGAGACATGGACACCCCATTCGTATTCGGCCCCGCAAGACGCCGTCACGCGGTCGATGACGATCTCGCGTTCCCGGATCGTCAGGTTGCCGCGATCGAGCAGGCCGGAGCTGAAGAACTTGAAGAAGAGTCGCCGATCGCGGGCCATCGTCGTGAAGAGCACCAGCGGAGGCGCGCCGCGCATGATGGCGTCGATCGCCTCGTGTATGTCAGGTTGCAGCGGCAGCGGGGCTGGCACGATCCGGGCGCTATGGTTTTTATAGCCTGTCATGCTTCCGCACCCTACGACGTGTGCTACAAAATGTGAAGCATGAGTTCGAAGTCGCTAGTTTCCTCGCGACCGTCTGCGCCGAAGGACCCTTCTCACCGTATGCATCGGGTCCGGTTCCCAGCCCAGTTGGGCGAGCACCCCGGCCGCAATGAACGCCGCGACGAGGAGCATGAACCAGATGCCAACCATGGTGAGCACGCTATTACCGCTCAGACGGCGAGGAATCGGGTGTTTCCCTCTAAAAAGAGTTCTTTCCTCGCGAAACAACTGGCCGATTCTACAAATCGCTGGCCTGCGGTAGGTATCGTCACCCTGTCAGTCCCGGCCACACGGGAACGAAATCGGGCGCGCGCAGCGTGATGGTGAGCGGTGGTCCTGTTTGGCGACCGCCCAGCAATCCACGCGTCATCATGTAGTGGAGTTGCTTGGCAATCACCGCCATGTCGT
>JAVXWV010000158.1:0-3613 GCA_032230775.1 Mycobacterium sp.
CTTCGAGGGTCTGTTTGATCTGCGGCAGCCCGGCCCGCAGCTTGTCCGGGTTGACGCGGGCGGTACCGAGCATGGTCCCGCCCTTGGCGAGAAGGCGGTCGTTGCGGTCGTCGTTGGCCAGCTGGATACGCCGATCTTCGAGGAGGCCGCGCCAGCCGTCCAGGAAACCGACCACCGTCGATCCGTACCGCACATCGCTCGTGCGCACCACCGCCCGGATCACCGCGTTCAGGCCAGGACAGTCGCCGCCTCCGGTGAGGACTCCGATCCGCATGACCACATCCTCCCCTGTTAGAGCGCGGTTGGCAGCGGACCCCGCGCCTTCTCATAGGCAGCGCCCACCCGGTAGAGCCGATCATCGGCCAGCGCGGGAGCCATGATCTGCAGGCCGACGGGCAGGTTGTCGTCCGGCGACAGGCCCGACGGCACCGATATTCCGCAGTGGCCCGCCAGGTTCAGCGGCAGCGTGCACAGATCGAACAGGTACATCGCCAACGGGTCGTCGACCTTCTCCCCCAACGGGAACGCGGTGGTCGGAGTGGCGGGCGAGATCAGCACGTCGACGCTCTTGTAGGCCTCGTCGAGATCGCCTGCGATCAGCGTGCGGACCTTCTGCGCCTGGTTGTAATAGGCATCGTAATAGCCAGCCGACAGCGCATATGTGCCAATCATGATGCGGCGCTTCACTTCTGGGCCGAAGCCGGCGGCCCTGGTCAGCGCCATCACCTCTTCGGCGCTGTGCGTGCCGTCGTCGCCGACGCGCAGGCCGTAGCGCATCGCGTCGAAGCGCGCCAGGTTCGACGACACCTCCGACGGCAGGATCAGGTAGTACGCGGGAAGCGAGAAGTCGAAGTGCGGGCAGTCCACCTCGCTGACCTCGGCTCCGAGCGCGGTGAGCTGTTCGACGGCGGCGTTGAACGACGCGAGCACCCCGGTCTGGTAGCCATCGCCGCGCAACTGCTTGACCACGCCGATCCGCACACCCTTGAGGTCGCCGGAGGCGCCTGCCATTGCCGCGGCGACCACGTCGGGCACCTCGGCCTCGACGGACGTGGAGTCCTTCGGGTCGTGCCCGGCGATCACCTGGTGCAAAAGAGCGGTGTCGAACACGGTGCGCGCACACGGGCCACCCTGGTCCAGCGACGAAGCGCACGCGATCAGCCCGTACCGCGACACCGTGCCGTACGTGGGCTTCACGCCGACCGTCGCGGTCAGCGCGGCGGGCTGGCGGATCGACCCGCCGGTGTCCGACCCGATGGCCAGCGGCGCCTGGAACGCGGCGAGCGCCGCCGCGCTGCCGCCGCCCGATCCACCCGGCACCCGGTCGACGTTCCACGGGTTGCGGGTTGGACCGTATGCGGAGTTCTCGGTGGACGAACCCATCGCGAACTCGTCCATGTTCGTCTTGCCAAGGATCGGGATGCCCGCCGCGCGCAGCCGCGCGGTGACGGTGGCGTCATACGGCGACGTCCACCCCTCGAGGATCTTCGATCCGCAGGTGGTCGGCATGTCAGTGGTGGTGAACACGTCCTTGAGCGCCAGCGGCACCCCGGCCAGCGGCGACGGCAGCGACTCGCCGGCGGCGACGGCCGCGTCCACCCGAGCAGCCTCCGCCAACGCCTGCTCCTCCGCCACGTGCAGAAACGCGTGATATTCGCCGTCGGTCTCGGAGATCTGATCCAGGCACGCCCGCGTCACCTCGGTGGACGACACCTCCTTGGCGGCGATCTTGGCGCCCAACGTGGCCGCGTCGAGCCGGATCAGCTGGTCGGTCACTCTGATTCCCCCAAAATCCGCGGGACGGCGAACCGGCCGTCGACCGCCTTCGGCGCCTGGGCCAGCGCTTCATCCTGGGTCAGGCACGGCTCGACGACGTCGGTGCGGAACACGTTGACGTCCTTGAGCGGATTGCCGGTCGGTTCGACGCCGGTGACGTCGACGGATTGGATCTGGCTGACGTGTTCGAGGATGGCATCGAGCTGGCCTGCGTAGCTGTCCAGCTCATCGTCGGTCAGCGCGAGCCGGGCCAGACGGGCGAGGTGGGCTACCTCATCTCGGGAGATCTGCGACACGACTCGAAAGCCTAGTCATCTGGCCGGAATGCTGAGCCGCTGGCGCTGTGCGACAGTGTTGCGCGTGCCTTCGTATCTGCTGCGGGTCCAGCTGGAGGATCGACCGGGCAGCCTCGGCTCGCTGGCCGTGGCGCTTGGGTCGGTAGGCGCCGACATCTTGTCCCTCGACGTCGTCGAACGCGGCGCGGGCTATGCGATCGACGATCTCGTGGTCCAACTGCCGGCCGGCGCGATGCCCGACATGCTCATTACCGCCGCCGAAAAGCTCAACGGCGTCTACGTCGACGCCATCCGCCCGCACACCGGGCTGCTCGAGGCGCACCGGGAGCTGGAACTCATCGATCACGTCGCCGCGGCCGACGGGAAGCACAAACAGCTGCAGCAACTTGTCGACGAGGCACCCCACGTGCTGCGCGTCGGCTGGTGCACTGTGATCAGACTGAGCGATTCGGGCCCGGAGCGCGTCGTCGGCAGTCCAGGAGCTCCCGAAACGCAGGCGGCGGAAACGCCGTGGCTGCCCCTCGACCACGCCGAAGCCCTCGATGACACCGCGGACTGGGTGCCGCAGGTGTGGCGCGACATGGACACCACGCTGGCTGCCGCGCCGCTCGGTGACCATCGCACGGCCATCGTGTTGGGGCGCCCCGGCGGACCTCACTTCCGGCCATCCGAAGTGGCGCGCCTGGGCTACCTGGCCGGGATCATCGCCACGATCTTGCGCTGACTCCCTGCGCCGAGATCGACGTTTGGCGACGATCACTCGCACTTTCGCGCCAAACGTGAGTTTGGGCGATAAGTCAGACGCCGTCCGGACCACTGTCCAGCAGTCGGCGGAAGCCGTCCTCGTCGAGAATCGGCACACCGAGTTCGACGGCCTTGTCGTACTTCGAACCGGGTGAGTCACCGGCCACCACATACGCGGTCTTCTTCGACACCGAACTGGCCGCCTTGCCGCCGCGCGCGACGATCGCCTCCTTTGCGTCGTCGCGGGAGAACACGGTGAGAGACCCGGTGACGACGATCGACAGGCCGTCGAGCGTGCGCTCTACGCTGCTGTCGCGTTCGTCGGCCATCCGCACCCCGGCCGCGCGCCACTTGTCGACGATCGCCCGGTGCCAATCGACGGTGAACCACTCGATGACGGCGGCAGCGATGGTCGGCCCGACACCCTCGACGGCGGCCAGCTGCTCCTCAGAGGCGGCCATGATCGCGTCGAGGCTGCCGTACTCGGTGGCCAGCGCGCGGGCGGCGGTCGGCCCGACGTGGCGGATCGACAGCGCGACAAGCACCCGCCACAACGGCTGGGCCTTCGCCTTGCCCAGATTGGCCAGCAGGCGCTTGCCGTTCGCCGAAAGCTCACCGCCCTTGACCGTGAACAGATCGGTGCGCAGCAGGTCGTCCTCGGTGATGCCGAACAGGTCACCCTCGTCGGTGATGACGCCGGCCTGCAACAGCGCGGCCGCCGCTTCGTAACCCAGGCCCTCGATGTCGAACGCGCCGCGCCCTGCGACGTGAAAAACCCTCTCCCGCAACTGCGCCGG
>JAVXWV010000169.1:0-3271 GCA_032230775.1 Mycobacterium sp.
CGAGGCAAAGCAGATCTTGGTGATGATGAACTTCGGTGCGTTCTTCATGGGAACCGCGCTGACTGTGCGCACATTGGTCGGCGAACGCGCCGTCTTCCGCCGCGAGCAAGCGGTCGGGCTGTCGACGTCAGCGTATCTCGCGGCCAAGATCGCGGTGTTCGGCACGATCGCGGTGGTTCAGTCGGCCGTCCTGGTCTTCGTCGTGACGATCGGCAAGGGCGCTCCGATGGGCGCAACGGTGCTTGGCAGTCCGACTTTCGAGCTTTACGTGGGTATCGCGGCTACCTGTGTGGCGTCTGCGATCGTCGGCCTGTTTGTCTCGGCGCTTGCGCAGAACAGCAATCAGGTACTGCCGCTGACAGTGGTCACGCTGATGGTGCAGGTGGTGCTCGCAGGCGGCATGATCCCGGTGACCGACCGGGTGCTCGACCCGCTCTCCTGGCTCACGCCGGCGCGGTGGGGTTTGGCGGCCACGGCGTCGACGGCCGACCTGACGAACACGGTGTTGGTGATCTCGAAGGATTCCCATTGGAAGCATGTCGGCTCGGTGTGGCTTTTCGACATCGCGATGCTGGGCGTTCTATCGGTGTTCTATGCCGGGTTGGTGCGATGGAAGATCCGGCTCACGCAGCGAGCGCGTACCGGTTGACGACCTCGGGCTGCAGGCCTTCCTTCATGGTCACGACCTGCTCCCGCAGCTGCTCCGCCGAGACGCCGTCCGGATCGACGGCTTCGCCAATGCGGACCTGCATCGGGGCGGGGGACCAGCGACCGCCCTTGGGCAGTACATCGGCGGTGCCCGTCAACGCGATCGGGACGACCGGCACACCGCATTCGCGCGCTAATCGCAGTGCACCGGAACGGAATTCGCCGACGATGCCGTTGGTCGAGCGGGTCCCCTCGGGGTAGATGACGACGGTGCGTCCGGCCTCAAGGGCTGGGCGGACCGCGGCGAGCATCGCTTCGAAGTTGCCGCCCCCGGACCGCCGCACTGGCAGCACGCCGGCAAGCGAGCTTGCGATGAACCGGCGCACCGGCACGTCGAACCAGTAGTCCGCTGCCGCTACGAACACGGGCTTGGCGTTGGGCGGGAGCGCCGCCAGCAGCACCGCGGTGTCGGCGTGCGAGGAGTGGTTGGCCACGACGACGCAGCCGCCCTTCACGCTCCACCGCCCGTTCACGGTCAGCCCGCCCGACACGGCGGACGCCACTCGCCACATCCAGTGCCGCAGCACAGTCGAGATTCGGATCGTGGTCATGCCGCCACCCCCACCAATGCGGGCCGGGCTGCGACGAGCTGCTCGACGACGTGGCTCTGCTGCTCCTCCTGCTTCGCCGCCAACTCGCGGCGCGCGGCCCGCAGCCGCAGGAAGGTGGTGATCAGCGAACCGTTCACCAGCTGGGTCAGGACCACCGGCAGGATGATCGGGAAAGCGGTAGCGAGCGCGATGAAGAGGCACCGTTCGGTCTTGCCCAGCGGGCCACCGTTGCGTCGCGTCGCGCCTGCGGCGGCCGCGGCCAGCGAGGCGAATGTGGGCAGTGTCGACGCCAGGGCGGCCACCAGCACCTGAATCACAGGCCAGGACAACCAGTGCATCCCGGGGCCGTGCAGCCGAGCCGCAAATACGGCCAGCCCTGCGAAGGTCAGAAGGTCAGAGGCGCGGTCGCCGATTTCGTTGAGGACGAAGCCCCACGGCCGGCTAACTCCCCGAGCGCGGGCAACCGCGCCGTCGAGGTTGGCGCCGGCCAGCCGCAGCACCAGAAACAGTGCCGCCAGCGGCCAGATGCCGAAGGCGATGGCGACTCCGGCCGCTCCGGCCGCGACGACCCCGGCCCCGGTGAAGGCGTCCGGTGAGACGTTGTGGGCCACAGCGGTATTGAGGATCGGCGTCAGTCGCCGGGTGAACCAAGGCTTCAGCGCGTAGAGGCCATTCATCTGCCGTGCGCGCGGTGAAGTTGTCGGAAGGGACGACTCGCAAATCGCGACATTCGGTTTCATGTTCGGCTCCTTTCGTGCTGTGGGCCCTTGTTGGCCGTGACGAAAGATTGCGCCAAAGTGCTTGGCGGATTCTTGGGGAATCTGGCAGCCGAATCTGCGTGCTCGAATTGCACCCATTGACGCAGGTAGAACGCCTGGTTAGCTGCGGCACTAGTCGCCGGTTCGGGTGAATGTTTCGGTGACGGCCGTGCTGGCCGCGCAGGTCCCCGTCTGTTCCTGGCGACCATGCCCGATGAGTGGCGTGATCGGATCCTGTGGTGGCTGGGGCATCGGATACTGCGCGGTGAATTTCAGGTGCGTCGGGCCGCCGGGGGGCGGACACTCTCCGTCGAAGTCGAGGTCGGAGGTCCAGTTCCCGCCACTGAATACGAGTGGTCGGAAATCCGATGGTGAATGGAAGAAGCTCATGCACCGGTCGCCAGTGCGAAGACAGTCAGTCGTGACGTCGTAAACCAAGTCCTGCTGTGGAGAGCCGTTCGTGAAGTTGCGCGTCAGTTGGTAGTGGCCGCGTAATGCCGCGGCCGGGGACACCACCCGCGGCGGCAGTGCGGCCGGGTCGGGGAGGGTGTTGACGTCAATGCTTCCGGTGAGGGCGAACGTCACCGTTCCCTTTCCTGAGCAGCCACCGCTGCTAGTCCCGCTGTACTCGCCTGCGAGGGTGCCGTCGGGCCGTGGTTGCAGTGTGAACACGTCCCAGACTTCGATCGGAGCGTTGTGGCATTGATCCGAGCCCAGACCTACGGCCACCCAGTTTCCGTCGACCTCGTCGAACACCAGGCTCGACACCGCCGGGCCTTCGCCGCTCAGGCGCAAAGCCGTGGCCACGCACCCTTCGGGGCGACACACTGAGCGCACCCCCCACCTGGCCGTCGTCGGCGTCGCGCCTTCGACGAGTTGGCCGTCCATGAGCGTGGTCGCGCTGAAGTCGGCCCTGTAGATGCCGGTGAAATCAGCCATGCCGGGTGCGCTGGCTGTGTTGGGCGGCGTGGTGACGGCTGGTTTGTCGTCGCGGGTGAGCACCGTGCCCGCGACGACACCGGCGACGATCAGCAACACGACGCCCGAGAGGGCGCTGATCAGGACGCGGCGGCGCCGCTTGCCTGCGGGCGGTGCCGGTGGCGGCGGTCCGCCGAAGTGCGCAGGCGACTCGCCGCTGGATTGCCATGGTTGGGGGGGGGCTGGGTTGGGCCGAACCGGCAGGACCGGGGTGCTTCCGCTCGGTGGAACCGATGGCGGCGGTAGAGCCTGACTTATCGGGTCGGTAAGGGCCTG
>JAVXWV010000392.1:0-6576 GCA_032230775.1 Mycobacterium sp.
CCCGCAACCAGATGAGCGCCTACGTCGAGCTGCAGGAGCGCGAGTTCGACGCCGAGGAGCGCGGCTACACCGCGACGAAGCACCAGCGCGAGGTCGGCGCAGGCTACTTCGACCGGATCGCCACCACCGTGGATCCGACCTCGTCGACGACGGCTCTGACCGGTTCGACCGAAGAGGGACAGTTCCACTGAGCTTGCGAAGTGGAACAGACAACCTGAGCCACTGAGCTTGCGAAGGGGAACAGACAACCTGAGCCACTAGGCACTATGGCCTGATCCGACGAGCCCCGCTCAGAAACCCTGGGCGGGGCTCGTCGCTATCTCGAGAGGGAGTAGAAACGGTGAGCGTGAAGAGTATTGAGCGGGTGGGCGTGGTCGGTGCTGGACAAATGGGCGCAGGCATCGCCGAGGTGTCCGCAAGGGCCGGCGTCGACGTCATCGTCTACGAGCCCACCGAGACGCTGACGACTGCGGGAAAGGCACGCATCACCAAATCGCTCGAGCGCGGCGTGAGCGTCGGCAAGATCACCGACAGCGAATGCGCCGCGGCACTGGCCAAGCTGAGCTTCACCACCACCCTAGCCGATCTGTCGGATCGTCAACTGGTCATCGAGGCGGTCATCGAGGACGACACCGTTAAGGGCAAGATCTTTGCTGAACTCGACAAGCTCGTGACCGATCCCGACGCGGTGCTGGCTTCGAATACGTCCAGCATCCCCATCATGAAGATTGCTGCAGCGACACAGAATCCGGGGCGGGTGCTTGGCCTGCACTTCTTCAACCCCGTACCGGTGCTGCCCCTAGTCGAACTGGTCAGCACACTCGTTACTACCGATGCGGCCCTTGCGCGTACCGAACAATTCGCGAGCAACGTGCTGGGCAAACAGGTCGTGCGTTGCTCGGACCGGTCCGGCTTCGTCGTCAACGCCCTATTGGTGCCGTATCTGTTGTCGGCAATCCGGATGGTGGAGGGCGGCTTCGCGACAGTCGAGGATGTCGACAAGGCTGTGGTCGCAGGTTTGTCGCATCCGATGGGCCCTCTGAAGCTGTCCGATCTCGTCGGCCTAGACACGCTCAAACTCATCGCCGACAAGATGTTTGAGGAATTTAAGGAACCTTTGTACGCTGCGCCACCGCTATTGTTGCGTATGGTGGAGGCGGGACAACTCGGCAAGAAGTCAGGGCATGGTTTCTATAAGTACTAGCGTTTAGCGCTGGCAACGGATGCGTCAATTAGTTAATCTACTTTCGGGCCGGTCCGCCTGTGCCGCGCTCGAGTAACCTGCCCACCGCCTACAGTGGAGAAAAAGGTTAGTCATCGCATGCCAGAATTCACATCCGAACTTTCGCCGTACTACGAAGAATCCCAGTCCATTTATGACGTATCGGACAACTTCTTCGCGCTCTTCCTGGGTCGGACAATGGGTTACACCTGCGGCTACTACGAGCGCGACGACATGACACTGGACCAAGCACAAGTCGCAAAGTTCGACCTCGCTCTTGGGAAACTTGGGCTCGAGCCCGGGATGACGTTGCTTGACGTCGGATGCGGTTGGGGCGGTGCACTGGAGCTCGCCGTGCAGAAGTACGACGTCAACGTCATCGGCATCACGTTGAGCCGCAACCAGTGTGAGTACAGCAGGGCGATGCTCGCGGACATCTCGTCGTCGCGCACGGTGGAGGTGCGTCTGCAGGGCTGGGAAGAATTTGACGAACCCGTCGATCGGATCGTCAGCATCGGCGCGTTCGAGGCCTTCAAGAAAGCGCGCTACGCCGCGTTTTTCGACATGGCTCACCGTGTTCTTCCAGACGACGGCCGCATGCTCCTGCACACGATCCTTGGCTATCGCCCAAATCACTTTCGCGAGCAAGGGATCCCGGTCACGATCAGTGATCTGAAGTTCATGCGGTTCATCGGCAAGGAGATATTTCCCGGTGGTGAGCTGCCGTGTGAACAAGACATCGTCGAGTTCTCCCAGAACGCCGGTTTCTCGATGGAGCGAATTCAACTCCTGCGGCCGCACTATGCCCGCACATTGGACATGTGGGCGGCCAGACTGGAGGCCCGTCGTGACGACGCGATCGCGATCACGTCCGAAGAGGTGTACGACCGCTATATGCACTACCTGACGGGCTGCGCCGACTTCTTCCGGCGCGGCATATGCAACGTCGGCCAGTTCACGCTCGTTAAGTAGCGCAGCCTCGACGCAAGTCAGGCCGAAGCGAGCCGCTTTTTCTCAGCCTTGACGTCGAAATCCGCTGGCGGCCAAGACAAGTTGAGGCCTTCGAGGGCCTCGATCAGGAGCTCGAGGATGGCCAGCCGGCTGTACCACTTGCGGTCGCACGGGATCACATGCCACGGCGCGTGTTGAGTCGACGTGCGCTCCAGCATGGCCTGGTACGCCTCCTGGTATGCAGGCCACAGCAGCCGCTCGTCGACGTCGGCGGGGTTGTACTTCCAGTACTTGTCGGGGCGGTCGAGCCGTTTGGACAGCCGCGCCTTCTGCTCGTCCAGCGAGACGAACATGGCCACCTTGATGATCGTCGTGCCGTCGTCGACGAGCTTGTTTTCGAACCTGTTGATCTCCTCGTAGCGCTTACCCCACACCTCGGGTGGCACGATGTTGTGCACCCGGACCACCAGCACGTCCTCGTAGTGCGAGCGGTCGAATACGCCGATATGACCGGGCGGTGGGAGCGCACGCCGGATCCGCCACAGGTAGTTGTGTTGACGTTCCTCTTCGGTCGGAACGCCGAATGAGTGATACCGAATGCCCTGCGGATTAGCCGCGCCCACAACGTGTTTGACGATGCCGCCCTTGCCTGCGGTGTCCATGCCCTGCAGCACCAGCAGCACAGAGCGGGTGTCGCCGCTCCTGCTGTTGGCGTACAGCATCTCCTGCAGCTCCGCGAATCGCTCGTTACGCTCCCACTGCAGTCCGGCAGCGTCGCTCTTATTGCCCTTGAAGCCGGGCGTGGCGCTGGTATCGATGTTCGCGACCTTGGCGCCATCGCGGAACACCAGATAATCGTGGGGTTCGTGCGTCCAGGGCTTGGGCAGATCCGCAGCCTTACTCATGAGCCCATCATTGTGACGGCAGAACAGGCGGCGGGTGCGGCTGTTGGCGGAACTTCTCCAACGACCCGCCGACCTCGACAATGCCGCACAGCGCGCTCCACGACGACATCGTCAGGTAGTCGATCAGCTCGTCGGAGCTCATCCGCGGATTCGACATCCAGGAGTGCGTGGCGAGCTGAACCCCACCGACTGTGTGATAGGCCCATGGCTCGACACCGCCGGTGTCCATGCCGACCCCGTGCATTCGGTGACGCAGCATCACCGCGAGCATGCGGGCGATGATCCGTTCGGCATCCGAGACCGCCTTGGTCCTGCTGGCCGAGTTGTTGGCCATGACGAACTGGTACGGCTCGGGCTCCGAGGCGACCGTCTCGACGTAGACCCGGATGATCTCGCGGGTCAGGTCGTAGCCGTCCAGATTCGACGACAGTGCCGAGGCCATATTGGGGATCAGAGTGGTCTGCGCGAAGCGCATCATCACTGCGGTGGTCAAGTCGTTTTTGTCGACGAAGTAGCGGTACAGAACCGTCTTGGAGACCCCGATATCGGATGCGATCTCGTCCATGCTGACGTTGCTGCCACGGTGCCTGACGGCCTCTAGGGTGCCGTCCACCAGCTCATTGCGGCGCTCCACCTTGTGCTGGTGCCAGCGCCGTTTGCGTCCATCGGTTTTGACCGCCACTGCCGGGGTCTGCTGTGCCACTGTCGCGGTGATCCGTTCCCTAGTTACCCCTGATACTACGACCGATCTTGAGAGCGAGGGTTGTCGGACCGGCCGCGCCGCGGCGGCGTAGCGGATGATGTAGGAGTGGCACACAGACCGAACGTTGGCGGGCCCGCCGTGACGGCTCCGCGCGCCAGCTTCGCGGAGTCGTTGGCGGGTGCCGACAGCGCCGCCGACGCTGAGCGTCTCCGCGGCCTGCGACGGATGAAGGTCGTCGCGCTGAGCTTCCTGCTCGGTGCCACCGTGATCTTCCTGCTGTGTACCTGGGCGCAGTCCCGCGGCGCGGCAGGCGGGGGTGCGGCCCCATGGATTGGATACGTCCGTGCCGCCGCCGAGGCGGGCATGGTCGGTGGGGTGGCCGACTGGTTCGCGGTCACTGCGCTGTTCAAGCACCCGCTGGGGATCCCGATTCCGCACACCGCGATCATCAAGAAGAAGAAGGATCAGCTCGGCGAGGGCCTCGGCGCCTTCGTTCGGGAGAACTTCATGTCGCCCGAGGTCGTCGAGACCAAGCTGCGCGACGCCGAGGTCGCGGGCCGACTCGGCAAGTGGCTCTCGGAGCCGTCGCATGCCGAGCGGGTGGCCGGCGAGGCCGCCACGGTGCTAAGGGTTTTGGTGGAAATGCTTCGCGACGAGGACGTCCAGCACGTGCTGGACACGATGATCGTCAAGCGCATCGCCGAACCCCAATGGGGGCCGCCGATCGGCCGGGTGCTCTCCACGCTGTTGGCCGAAGGCCGTCAGGAGGCGCTGCTGCAGCTGCTCGCCGACCGGGCGTTCCAGTGGTCGCTCAACGGCGGTCCGATCATCGAGCGGGTCGTCGAGCGCGACTCGCCCTCGTGGTCACCGCGCTGGGTGGACAACCTGATCGGCGACCGCATCCACCGCGAGCTGATGGACTTCACCGACAAGGTCCGCCGCAACCCCGACCACGAGTTGCGACGCTCGGCTACCCGGTTCCTTTTCGAGTTCGCCGACGACCTTCAGCACGACGAGGACACGATCGGCAAGGCCGAGGACGTCAAGAAGCAGATCATGGCCCGCGACGAGGTCGCGAAGGCCGCCGAGACGGCATGGAACGCCGCCAAGCGGATATTCCTGGAGTCCGTCGACGATCCGTCATCGGCCCTGCGCACCCGAATCGCGGACTCCGCTGTTCACATCGGTGAAGCGCTGCGTGACGACGCCGATCTGCGCGACAAGGTGGACAACTGGATCATCCGGGCCGCCCAGCATCTCGTCTCCCAGTACGGGGCGGAGATCACGACAGTGATCACCGACACAATCGAGCGGTGGGACGCCGACGAGGCCAGTAAGCGCATCGAATTGCACGTCGGCCGTGACCTGCAATTCATCAGAATCAATGGCACTGTGGTGGGTTCACTGGCTGGCCTGATTATCTATTCAATAGCCCAGCTTCTCTTCTGACCTGCGCTAACCACTGCTTGCAAAAGTTAGCACTCCGTCGTACCGTTGTCTTCGTCGCTAACCGGATACCCAACGCAACGAGGGGGCTACACCATGCCGCAGGATGAAAACCTTGCCGCTGTCGTGTCCAGCGCTGCGCAGGACATCGGGTCGTTCATTCGCACCCAACGCGAAGCTGCTCAGGTATCCGTGCGGCAGTTGGCCGAGAAGGCCGGCGTCAGTAATCCCTACCTCAGCCAGATCGAGCGGGGATTGCGGAAACCCTCCGCCGACGTGCTGCAGCAGATCGCCAAGGCGCTGCGGGTGTCTGCGGAAGTGCTCTATGTCCGTGCCGGAATCCTCGAACCCAGCGATCCGAGCGAGGTCCGCGATGCCATCGTCACCGACACGGCGATCACCGAGCGGCAGAAGCAAGTGCTGCTCGACATCTACACGTCATTTTGCCAACAGAACGAAGCCGTCAGTGAGGAGCCGACGACTGAACCGACTGCAGACCAAACACCCACTCTAGAAATCCAGCAGTTCAACGAAACTCAGTGAAAGGAACTACGAACATGGCGAAGAAGACTCCTGCCAAGAACCAGCCGACCGTTGACGACCTCAAGGCCCCGCTGCTTGCCGCGGTTGGCGCCGCCGACCTCGCCCTCGAGCGGGTCAACGAGATCGTTGCCACCCTGCGCGATCGCGCGGGCGAGGCTCGCACCGACGCCGAGGCGCGCGTCGAGGAGAGCCGTGCCCGCCTGACCAAGCTGCAGGAGGACCTGCCGACCCAGTTCGGGGAGCTGCGTGAGCGGCTGACCAGCGACGAGCTGCGCAAGGTCGCCGAGAGCTACGCGGAGGCCGCTCAGAGCCGCTACAACAATCTCGTCGAGCGTGGCGAGGCTGCTCTGGAGCGTCTGCGCAACACCAATGCGCTCGAAGAGGGTCGCGAGCGGGTCGCCGGTTTGTCGGATCAGGCCGTCGAGCTGACCCAGGAGGCGCTGGGCAACGTGGCGTCGCAGACCCGCGCGGTGGGCGAGCGTGCCGCCAAGCTGGTCGGCGTCGAGCTGCCGAAGAAGGCCCCCGCCAAGAAGGCCCCGGCCAAGAAGGCCCCGGCCAAGAAGGCTCCTGCCAAGAAGGCTCCTGCCAAGAAGGCAGCGGCCAAGAAGGTCACGCAGAAGTAAATCCGGCTCAGGTCGCCCCAAGGGGTGACTCAGAGTCGACCCGGGGACGTAATCCGCTTAGGCTAGCTATGTGGAGCTTCAAGGCCTAGTGGGTTACGTCCTCGCTTTCTTGCAGATCGCGGTCCTGGTGACGACAGTCTATGCGTTCGTGCACGCGGCGATGCAACGCTCCGAGGCCTACAC
>JAVXWV010000199.1:0-2621 GCA_032230775.1 Mycobacterium sp.
CGAGCAGCTCGGCCAGGCCCTTGAGTTCGAAACCCGCCATCGACCCGCCGACGTGATCGGGGTGGTGGTGTGTGACCAGCACGCCTGACAGATGCATGCCGTCGGCCTCCAGCGCGTCGACCAGATCCTCGGCGGCATAGGCCGGGTCGACCACCACGCAGTCACCGGTCTCGCGATCACCGATCAGATAGGCGAAGTTGCGCATCTGCTGCGCGAACATATCGCCGGTCGCGAAGTCGCGCCCCGAGAGCAGCTGCCGAAAGTACAGGCGGTCGGTCATGTCCTCAGCCTAGGTGGCCGCGGTTTTGAGTCGCACCATGCGGGTGGTGCTGCTCTCGTCGAGTTCCGCCACATCGCTGTGCGAGCGCAGGAAGTCGCTGAATGACCGGAATCCCAGCGATTTTTCGGAAAACGACGGGTCCATCCGCTTCATCTGTGCTTTGACCGCCGAATTGTGCAGCCAGTCGGCGTCGTCCTTCTCGTGGCCGATCCGCAGCGCCCGCTCCAGCAGGCCGGTCGCCGCGGCCTGCGGGTCCGGTGCCTCGGGTTCCTGGTCGGGCTCTTGCGCCTTGGTGCTGCGCGTCGTCTTCTTGGCGGGCGCAGGCGCGACGGCGGGCACGCCGGGCAGCGCGTCGTACGTGACGAACTCGTCGCAGGCGGCCGTCAGCGACTTGCTGATCGAGCCGGTGATTCCGATGCCGACGACGTAGCGGCCGAGGCGCTTGCAGCGCTGGGCCAGTGCGATGTAGTCGGAGTCGCCCGCGACGATGACCACGTGCGTCAGGTCGGGCAACCTGAACATGTCCTCAACGGCATCGACCGCAAGCCGGATATCGGCACCGTTCTTGGCGTAGGCGGCCGCGGGGAAGAGTTGCACGAGGTCGACCGCCCGGCCCACCAGCTGGCCGCGGTAATCGGCGTTGACGTCGGCTGACCAGTCGGCATATGCCTTCGTCAACACCAGGGTGCCGAACGACGAGGCGAAGTCGATGATGGCGCCGACGTCGACGGTCGCCTCCGTGAGCCGACCGGGTTGCTTGTGGAATCCGGCCGTCTTGTCCTTCTGAAACGCATTGCGGCCGTGCACCTGGTCGTAGCGAGAGATGACGATGTTGTCGAAGTCGAGGTACACCGCCACGCGTGGCGTGCCGGGTTCTGTCACGGTTACGTCCTATCACTTGCCGCCGAGACTGCGACCAGATCGCGATTCTTCGGGCGGGCTCGATCTCGCCGAAGTGTCGGCAGCAAACTCAGCAACTCCCGCAGTAATGTCACAGGTCATGACCACACCTGCTGGTTGGTATCCGGACCCCGACGTCACGGGCGGCCAACGCTACTTCAACGGCGGGTCCTGGACAGAGCACCGCGCCCCCGCCGCTGGGGCACCGCCTGTGGCGGCTGTTGCGCCGACTGCCACGAAGTCCGGCCCGGACCCGAAGGTGCTCATCGGTATCGGCGCGGCGGTCGTCGTGCTCATCGGTGTTGTCGTGGCTGCGGTCATCTTGACGATCAACACCAAGGTGGGTGAGGACTCCGTCACCCACAAGCCTGCCGAGGCGAGTGCGTCGTCGGCGCCCCGAACCGAGGATCCCGATCCGACGGAAACTCAGGCCGCCGGTGTCGGCCAAGAGGTGCGCGACGGCAACTTCTCCTTCGTCATCGCAGGGGTCGAACGTGTCGACGCAGTCACCGATGCTGAGTTCCCCGAAATCCATAAGGCGGCGCAGGGCGAATACGTCATCGTCAAGATGACCGTCACCAACGTCGACCACGAACCGCAGATGTTCTTTGCGTCCTTCAACATCCTCTCCGACGGCACCACGACCTACCGGCCCGACGACGAGGCGTGGGTCTATCTCGGCAATACGCTGGCCGACGTGAATCCGGGCGACTCGATCGAGACGGCCGTCGTATTCGACGTGCCGAAGGGCACCGATGCGGAGTCCATCGAACTGCACGGCGGTCCGTTCTCGGAAGGTGTGACGGTCGGTCTGTGACGGTTTCGATGACCTGCGGTTTGGCGCGTCAAACCGCGAGAATGTACCCTCTTTAAGGCCCTAAGGCACGACTCGCGGGCCTGAGAAGACCTAAGCCCCCTTAGCTCAGTCGGTAGAGCGTTTCCATGGTAAGGAAAAGGTCAACGGTTCGATTCCGTTAGGGGGCTCGGTGGACCGCCTAGGCGAGCGAAGCGACGGGAGAAGCGGACACTCGGCGGCGGCGCACGGCATGGCGGTGTAGCTCAGTCGGTTAGAGCGAACGACTCATAATCGTTAGGTCGCCGGTTCGAGTCCGGCCATCGCTACAAGACAACAACGAGAGATTTGTGAAAGAGGGCAGCTGACATGGCGTCCAGTACAGACGTACGGCCGAAGATCACTTTGGCCTGCGAGGTGTGCAAACACCGCAACTACATCACCAAGAAGAACCGCCGCAACGATCCTGACCGGCTGGAGCTGAAGAAGTTCTGCCCGAACTGCGGCAAGCACCAGGCCCACAAGGAATCGCGTTAACGCGCGACAACTCGCGGGCGTTTGCCCGGGGTTGACGGGATAGGTTCACTAACCGTGTCGTTGTCGAAGCAGATCGTCGGGATGCACTATCGCCATCCCGACCACTACGTC
>JAVXWV010000213.1:0-3597 GCA_032230775.1 Mycobacterium sp.
CGCACTAGCACCCGGCTACTCGCATCCCGTCTATTTCTCGTTGACCAGAATCTGATTGGCGATCAGAAGCCGATTCCGACGCCGACACCACCCCAGCCCCAGTCGTCATCTGGGTTCGGACACGAGACGTCGACGTAGACCGTCGCGAGGGTGTTCCCGCTGGGCGGGTCGTGGTTTGGGTTATTGATCCCGGTGACCTTGCACCACGACAGCGGGACCGAGCTGACACCGCTCACCCAGTTGATCCGAACGTCGTACCCCTGGGCCTCGAGGTCGTCGATGGTCGCACGGGCCGACTCGGCGCCCGCGACCGGCCATACCGGTTCGGCGGTAGCGCAGGGCGCACTGGCAAGCGATACCGCGGCGCCAAGAAGCGCCGCGCCGAGCATTCGCATCCCGAGTGACATCGCGGTCCTCCTGACCCGCGGGACGTCCATATATGAGCCTCTCCGTCAATAATCCTCCCGCCGGTTAGCCGCTGTAACAGATTTGCCGAACCAACGATGAAACATCAGAGCCGCGGCACCTGCTGGATCAGGCCCAGCGTTGGGGGAGATGCCCGCGGATGGCAGCAACGGCGGATGGAACCGCCATGCTCCTTGAGGCATCAGGAGTCGATGCACAGATGAGTGCACCGTTTGAAATCTGCTCTAAGCGAAGCGTTGTCGCCGTTCTGGCGTCGGGAGTCGTGATCTCCCTCACAGCGCTCACTGGAGGAATCGCGCCGGCGTTCGCCAAGCCGGACACCGATCAGGTCGTCACCACGACGGCTCCGGCTCCCGAGCCGAAGGTGCAGGCTCCGGAAGTGGTCGCAGCACCGCCCCAGCAGGCCCCACTGCCAAAGCTGGCCCCGGTGCCTGCTCCGGTCGTCGAGGCGCCACCGCTGACGCAGCAGGCGGTTGAAGCACCGGCCCCACCTGTCACACCGCCGCCACCGGCGCCACCGCCGCCACCGCCGGTCACGCAGGCGACTACCGCGCCGGTCGTCACGGCCATCGCACCTGGATCGCCTTCGACGCCGGTGAACCCGCCCCTGACGAAGACCGACACACCCGTACCGCGCATCGTTGCCCCGCCGACGTCTGAGTCGGCGACGTCGACAGCCACTGCGCAGAGCCCGGCGACTCAGTCGTCGTCCGCCCCGTCCACCTCCGCCAGCAGCACTCTCGCAACAGCGGCGGTGCCCCCGTCGGTGGCCCTGGTTCCGCCGGGCTCGGCGTCAGGGGATGCGTCGCCGCCGAGCCTTGCTCCGGTGACTCCCTCGAGCGGGTCGGCGACGCCTGGCAGTGAGTCGAAGGCGGGCGAGCCGAAGGTCAGTGCCGCTCAGGATCCCTCCGCGGTGACGACGGGCGGACCGACTGTCTCTGTCACGCAGGCCGCGAAGGTCATCGAAACGTCTGAACCGCAGACCCTGCAGGCGCCCAAGGCGGATATCGAGCTCGCCAGCAAGGCGGACCCCATTGAGGTGAAGGCGGACCCGGCACCGAAGCAGGACGTTGACGCCGTCGCGAGCTCGATCGGCCTTGACTTGGGTGCCAAAGGCCCGCTCGGTATAGACGCCAGTGCAAAGGTCGACGCCAAGCTCGCCGGCGACCGCGATCGCGACCGCGACCGCGACATCCGCCAGTGGAGTCCGGACTGGGTGCAGTACGACGAGTACTACCGACCGGTGATCGTGAATCCGTATCACGAGCGGGTGCGGGTCGTTTACATCTACGACAACGCGCCTCGGATCGTGTGGATCCCGCCGTTGGCGCGGGCGGTTCTCGACGTCGGGCAGTTCGCGGCGTACAGCTTCACCGCTGTCGTCGACACCGCGGCCAACCTTGTCAATGCGGCGGTCGCGACGGCAGCCAACGTGGCGGTGGGCAGCTTCTTCGGTGGCGGCTTCGTCCCGGCGTTCGGGCAGCCCCTGCCGCCCCCGCCGCCTCCGGTGTTGCGCTACGACAACGTTCCCGTTCTGGTGAACTACTCGAGCGCCAGGTATGAGCCGTTCCGAGTTCGGCGCGTGGTCGACGTCGGCGACGACCCCCGCTTCGGCGAACGCAAGGTGCTGCTCGACGGTGCGACTCCGGCATGGGGCGTGTGGACGCAGACGTCAAGCGGCGAACGGCAATTCGAGGTCCACAAGACCCAGCAGTACCCGGGTCTTGACGATCCGCAGGAAGCTCCGTTGCCCGGTGACTACCAGCTGAGGCTGGCCTCGGACGAGACACCGGCCGGCACGAGCGGACGGGACGTCTTCCTGTACGTCGCCGCAGGGGTGACCGTGGGACTGGGCTTCGGTGCCATCGCGCTCGCCCTGCTGCTGGGGCGTCGCCGGACCGAGCACTAACGAGAGCACAACGAAAGAGGGGCACCCGCTGTGGGTGCCCCTCTTCGTATGGCTTTGCGTCACTGGCTCTGATGCACGCTGGTGTCGACCTGCGGCACGGTCACGTGCGGGCCGACGTTGTTGACCCAGTCGTGGTGGCCGATGTCGGCCTGGGCCGGTCCGGCGAGGCCGAGCACCGCGGCAGTCAGTCCGCTGGCGATGATGGTGGCAAATCCGAGCTTCTTCATTGCTCTGTCCTTCTCTTCTTTTGTTCGAGCCGTGGCGCTAGGTCGCGGTTCGGACGTCTCTGTGCCGGTGAGGATGTGTCCTTCTCGGTTATGCCTGTGTTAACAGCGAGGTCAGAGCATTAATTCCGTTGGCAGTAATTGATCGGTGGTTGGCAGCAATCGACTACGTCGCCACCGCGAAGTGACGCAAATTCGTTCAGTGGGTGACCGGGGTCACGAAGCCGACTTGTTCGGAGCCGGGCAAACCCCAGTCAGAACGCCTGATTGCCGTGTGTGACGGGGTCTGGTCCATACGGGACCGTCGGATCCGTTCCGAAAAGGGACCTGAGGATCGGTTCCTGGCGCGAGGCAGTAATAAGCGCCGGGGCACGGGGCTCCCTGGGTGTCGGCGGGTGTGTTCGGCTGTCCCTTCGCGAGGACAACGGAGTGTGCCTCGGTGACGGCAACCGGTGCGACCAACGCGATCGCGGTGATCCCCACCGCCACGTACCGACGGACGATGGTCTTGGCCTTCTCGGTCATGGTTCCAGCCTGTCCGGCGAACGAAGAGGTGTCGTCGGCGCTGCCTGGATTTCTGACTACTTGTTAGCCGGAACGTCAGTCGTCGATCAGACACGCCAGACACAACGCGATCGCCACCGCAGGTTCGCGGACATCGCGTGCCGTCAACCGGGATATCTTGTCGAGCCGGTAGATGACCGTGTTGCGGTGGATGGCCAGCCGCTGTGCCGTCGTCACGAGGTTGAAGCCACACTCGCACCACGCCACGACTGTCTGCCGCAGCACGGAGAAGTCGTTCTCTTGCGACAGCAGGTCCAGTTGCGATCGCGTGAAACGTGTCCGCGCCGCGGTGCTCGCTGAATCGAGCAGCTGGCGTACCCGGAGTTGCGAGATCTCCCGGATCTCGACGCCGACGCTGTCTCCGGCCAGTCGCACCGCGTCCTTCGCGTCGGTGCACGAAGCCGCCAAAGCGGCTACGCCCGAGCCGCTTTCGCCGATACCGACGTGCACGATCGCGCCATGGCGTTCCCGCAG
>JAVXWV010000242.1:0-8788 GCA_032230775.1 Mycobacterium sp.
TTCTTCGGCAAGCTGTTCCTGATCAACTTCGCCATCGGGGTGGCGACCGGGATCGTCCAGGAATTTCAATTCGGGATGAACTGGAGCGAGTACTCACGCTTCGTCGGCGATATCTTCGGCGCTCCACTGGCGATGGAAGGCCTGGCCGCTTTCTTCTTCGAGTCGACCTTCCTCGGGCTGTGGATCTTTGGTTGGAGCCGGCTGCCGCGGCTGGTCCACCTGGGCTGCATCTGGATCGTCGCGATCTCGGTCAACGTCTCGGCGTTCTTCATCATCGCCGCCAACTCGTTCATGCAGCACCCGGTCGGCGCTCACTACAACCCCGAAACCGGCCGCGCCGAACTGACCAGCATCGTCGCACTGTTCACCAACAACACTGCGATCACGGCGTTCTCCCACGCAGTGGCCGGGGCGTTCCTCACCGCAGGCACGTTCGTGGCAGGCGTGTGCGCGTGGTGGATGGTGCGGGCGCGCGACAGCGCCGAGGCGCGCACGATGTACCGACCCGCGGCCATCCTCGGCTGCCTGGTCACGCTGGTGGCGGCGGCGGGTCTGTTCTTCACGGGCGACTTCCAGGGCAAGCTGATGTTCAAGCAGCAGCCCATGAAGATGGCTTCTGCGGAATCGTTGTGCCACAGCGAAACCGACCCTGACTTCTCGATCCTGACGATCGGCACCCACAACAACTGCGACAGCATCACGTACGTGATCGAGGTGCCGTACGTGCTGCCCTTCCTTGCCGAGGGCAAGTTCGCCGGCGTCCACCTCGACGGTGTCAAAGACCTTCAGGCGCAGGACGAGCAGAAGTTCGGGCCGGGCGATTACCAGCCGAATCTGTTCGTGACGTACTGGGCGTTCCGAGCGATGATCGGATTGCTGGTGTTCCCTTCGCTTTTCGCGGTCGTCGCGTTGTGGCTGACCAGGCGGGGCCGAATCCCGCAGCAGCGCTGGTTCTCCTGGCTCGCATTGCTGACACTGCCGGCCCCGTTCCTGGCCAACAGTGCAGGCTGGGTGTTCACTGAAATGGGCCGCCAGCCCTGGGTGGTGGTGCCAAACCCGACCGGGGACCAGTTGATTCGGCTGACGGTGGCCGAGGGCGTTTCCGGTCATTCGGCCGCGATGGTGGTGACGTCGCTGGTCACCTTCACGGCGTTGTATGCGGCACTGGCGGTCATCTGGTTCTGGCTCATCCGGCGATACGTCGTCGAGGGGCCACTGGAGCACGACTCTGAGCCTGCGCCGCCGAGGCCGCCAGGCGACGACGAAGTCGCGCCACTGTCGTTCGCGTACTGAGAGGAGGTGGTTGAGGATGGGACTCCAAGAACTCTGGTTCGTGCTCCTTGCCGTGTTGTTCCTCGGGTTCTTCGTGCTCGAGGGGTTCGACTTCGGGGTCGGCATGCTGATGGAGTTCTTCGGCCGCGTCGCCAAGGGTGACCGCGAGCAGCACCGCCGGGCAGCGCTGAACACCATCGGTCCGGTCTGGGACGGCAATGAGGTTTGGCTGATCACCGCGGGAGGCGCCATGTTCGCCGCATTCCCGGGGATGTACGCCACGGTGTTCTCCGGGCTCTACCTACCGCTACTGGCCATCCTCGTCGCCATGATTGTGCGCGTCTGCGCGATCGAATGGCGCGGCAAGATCGACGACCCGGCGTGGCGATCATGGGCCGACATCGGCATCGCGCTGGGCTCATGGGTGCCCGCGTTCCTGTGGGGTGTGGTATTCGCCGCGCTGGTGCGCGGGTTGCCCGTCGACGCCGACAAGCAGGTTCACCTGTCCTTCGGCGACCTGCTCAACGCCTACACGCTGTTGGGCGGATTGGCGATGTCGGGTCTGTTCCTGTTTTACGGAGCCGTGTTCGTTGCCCTGAAAACCGAAGGAGCGGTGCGTGATGACTCCGTTCGGTTCGCCGCGTGGTCGGCGCTTCCTGTCACGACACTGGTGGCCGCATTCGGATTGTGGACGCAGGTGGCCCACGGCAACGACATGACGTGGATCGCGCTCGCGGTCGCGGTGATCGCACAGCTGTCGGCCGTCATGCTGGTGTGGAGCCGCGGCAGTGACGGCTGGGCGTTCGTGAGCACGATGACGGTAGTTGCCGCGGTGGTCGTCCTGCTTTTCGGATCGCTGTACCCGAATCTTGTGCCGTCGACCCTGAATCCGGAGTGGAGCCTGACGATCTACAACGAGTCGTCGAGCCCGTACACGCTGAAGATCATGACCTGGGCGGCGCTGATCTTCGCCCCGCTGGTGATGGCGTATCAGGGCTGGACGTATTGGGTGTTCCGGAAACGGCTCTCGGCCGACCGGATCCCTGCGTCGGTCGGGCTTTCGAGGCGGTTGACGTGAATCTCTGGCGCGCGTCTGGTGCGATGCGGCGCTTCCTGGCCGCATCGGTGGCCTGCGGTGTGGTCATCAGCGGCGCCACGATCGCATCGGCCGTGGTTCTGGCGCACATCGTCGCGGGTGTCGTCACCCAACCTGCGACACGCAGCCTGGAGTACTGGGCTGGTGCGCTGTGGATCCTGTTGGTGCTGTGGGTGATTCGCACGCTCGCGCACTGGCTTCAGGGCCGGCTTTCCCAACGCGGCGCCACCGCGGTGATCGCCGACCTGGCAGGCGAGGTGCTGCGCTCCGTCACCGCGCTGCCACCGCGTCGGCTCGCCGCGCATCGTGATTCCGCCGCCGCGCTGATCACCCAGGGACTCGACGGGCTGCGACCGTACTTCACCGCGTATCTCCCTTCGCTGTTCCTTGCGGCCATCCTGACTCCGGCAGCGGTCGTGGCGATCGGCATCTACGACGTCTACTCGGCCGTGGTCGTCCTGATCGCGTTGCCGCTGATCCCGGTCTTCATGGTGCTCATCGGACTGCTCACCCGCGATCGGTCCGAGGCGTCGCTCGCTGCGATGACCACCCTGCAGTCGCGCCTGCTCGACCTGGTTGCGGGCATTCCCACACTTCGGGCGCTAGGGCGCATCGGGGATTCGGCTCAGCGGATCGCTGAACTCGGTGCGGCCCATCGGCGTTCCGCGATGGCCACCCTGCGGATCGCGTTCCTATCCGCCTTGGTGTTGGAGTTACTGGCCACACTCGGGGTGGCGCTGGTCGCCGTGGGTGTCGGCCTGCGCCTCGTCTTCGGCGAGGTGACGCTGTCGGCAGGGCTTACCGCCCTGCTGCTGGCGCCGGAGGTGTTCTGGCCGCTGCGCCGCGTCGGGGTCGAGTTTCACGCCGCACAAGATGGAAAGACGGCCGCCGACAAGGCCTTCCGCTTACTCGACGCGGTCGATGCTCCTTCCAAAATTTGTACCGCGCTCGACGTCGACATCGAACCCGGACTGGTGACCGTGATGACCGGCCCCAACGGCGTTGGCAAGACCACGCTGCTGCACACCATTCTGGGACTCGATTCGCCGCAGCCGCAGGCGTGGTGGGATCAGGTGGCATGGCTTGCCCAGCGTCCCGCCCTGGTGCCTGGCAGCATCCGTGACAACCTCGAACTGTTCGGGCCGATCGCCGACCTCGACAGCGCCTGCCGTGCGGCGGGTTTCGATGAGGTGCTTGCCGTGCTGCCGGACGGCCTGGATACCGTCATCGGTCGCGGCGGGGTCGGCTTGTCGCTGGGCCAGCGGCAGCGACTTGGTCTTGCCAGGGTGTTCGGCTCGCATGCACCTGTGCTGCTGCTCGACGAGCCCACGTCGCACCTGGATGCGCGGATGGAGACTCGTGTCCTGCAATCCATCGTGGCGCGGGCAAGGGCAGGCGCTGCGGTGCTCGTCGTCGGCCACCGGGAACCCGTGCTGGCGATAGGCGACCGTGTCCTTCGCATGGGAAGCCTTGTCGATGCATGAGTTGCTGCGCCCCCGACTGCCGCGACTGCTGCTCGCCGTCGCGTTGGGGGTGCTGTCGCTTGGCAGCGCGCTGGCGCTGGCCGGGATCGCGGCATGGCTGATCACGCGGGCATGGCAGATGCCGCCGGTGCTGGACCTGGCGGTTGCGGTGGTGGCGGTGCGTGCCCTCGGCATCTCGCGAGGCGTCCTCGGGTATTGCCAACGCTTGGCCTCACACGACACCGCATTAAGGGCCGCCGCCGACACACGCGAGCGGCTTTACCGCCGGCTTGCCGACGCGCCTGCCGAGGCCGCGATGCGGCTGCCCAGTGGTGAATTGGTGGCCCGGGTCGGCGACTCGGTCGACGAGCTGTCCGATGTGCTGGTGCGCGCCGTATTGCCGATCGCGGTCGCCGCCGTGCTTTCAGTCGCCGCCGTCACGGCGATAGCCGTGATCTCGCCCGCCGCGGCCGTTGCGCTCGGCATCTGCCTGTTGATCGCCGGTGTCGCTGCGCCATGGCTGGCCGCCGGTGCCGCCACTGCAGCGGAAGCGGTTGCAGTGCAGCATCATTCCGCGCGCGACGTTGCGGTGATGCTCGCACTGGAGCATGCGCCCGAGTTGCGCGTCAGTGGCCGCCTCGACGCGGTCATCGCCGAATCCGAGCGCCGGCACCGCGATTGGGGCCGCGCCACCGACAGGGCCGCGGCTCCCGCCGCTGTGGCCGCCGCCGCACCGACCGCTGCCGTCGGCATCAGTGTGCTCGGCGCCATCGTTGCCGCGATCGGGATTGCCGACTCGATCGCACCGATGACCGCGGCGATACTGATGTTGTTGCCGTTGTCGGCGTTCGAGGCGATGTCCGCCCTGCCCGCCGCCGCGGTGCAGCTCACCCGCTCGCGGATCGCGGCGGGGCGGCTGCGCGACCTCATCGAGCCGGGCAGCGACATTCGGATGCGGCCGGCGGTCCCGCCGGTGGAACTCGAACGCGGTGCCCGACTTGCGGTGATTGGACCCAGCGGCGCAGGCAAGACGACGCTTCTGATGACGATGGCCGAAGCCCCCCAAAACCCTTCGCAAGCGGCGTTTTTCGCCGAGGATGCCCACCTGTTCGCCACCACGGTGCGCGACAATCTGCTGGTTGCCCGCGGCGACGCGACCGACGAGAAGTTGCGAAATGTGCTGGGGCGAGTCGGCCTTGGCGGTTGGCTCGACGCGTTGCCCGACGGCCTTTCGACGATACTCGTCGGTGGCGCGGCGGCCGTCTCCGCCGGGCAGCGCAGGCGACTGCTGCTGGCGCGGGCGCTCATCTCAACGGTGCCGACCGTGCTGCTCGACGAACCGACCGAGCACCTCGACACGGCCGACGGCAAGCGGCTGCTGACCGAACTCCTCACCCCCGGCTCGCTTTTCCCTGCCGACCGCACCGTCGTCGTCGCCACCCACCACCTGCCCGACGACCTTGTCTGTCCCGTTCTCAACCTCCGCACCAGCGGGTAGCCTCACCGGCATGACCGGCTATCCACCGCCCTATCCACCGCCGCCGCCGCAGCCCTACTCGGGGTTCACTCCTCCGCCGACCGGGCCCCGCAACGGACTCGGCATCACCGCGCTGGTGCTCGCGATCATCGGGCTGGTGTTCTGCTGGTCGGTGGCAGGCGGCATCATCCTCGGTCTGTGCGCCGTCATCACCGGGTTCGTCGGGCACGGCCGGGTCAAACGCGGTGAGGCCACCAACGGCGGCGTCGCGATCGCCGGAATTGTGCTGGGGTTCTTGGCGATCATCGTCTCGCTCATTTTCATTCCGATCTGGATCGGCGTCTTCGACGAGGTCGGCGGAACGGATTACGTCGACTGCGTGGCCAAGGCCGGGTCCGACGAACAGGCCGTCCAGCAGTGCGCCGACCAGTTCCGTGACCGAGTCGAAAACCAGTTCTCGATCCCGATGACGCCCCACGACTAGCTGAGGTGGCGCCGCCTCGGCACGAACTCCAGCGATAGCAGCACGACCAGCAGGGGCAGTATCTGCGTCAGCGTCGCCATCACATAGCGGCGGTCACCGAGCGCATGGAATTTGCGCAGGTAGCGGTACAGCGATTCGAGCGCGATCAACGCATCGCCGAGGTGGATCGCGGTGTAGATCAGGCTCGAGATCTTGCCCCGGTTCTTGTCGTTGAAGATCTCCGGGAACGCCGCGAACGCCAACGACAGCCGCTGCGCCCCGTGGTCACGGGCCCACGCGATCATGTCCACCGACAGCCGCTCGTCGATCCCGTTCGGGGCGCCGCGGCGCCGCCACGGCACGTCAAGCGACACCTCGCTGCCGTTCCCGGCGGTGACGTACCGGTGAAAGCCCTGGACCTGCCCGAGTCTGTCGCGGGCGATGATCAACCGCACCCCGGGATACCGGCCCTCGAGAGCACCGTCGAGGCACATCGAAAACCCGCGTTCGGTGTGTGCTCCGCTCGGCGACGCCAGCAGAACCTCCGTCAACTCAGCGAGCAAGCGCCCGTCGAGCCCGTGCTCAGAAACCACCTCGGTGGTGATGCCGAAGTTCTGCGTGCGCTGCACGGCCTGCCGCAGGTTGCGGTACTTGCGCCCGACCATGTCGAACGTCGTCACGTCGATGACCACGTCGCGCCCGATCGGCACTGCGCGCAGCGTCTGACCGAGCACCGTTGCATCGGCCCACAGCTCCAGCCGCCGCTGGCTGCAGCCCAGCACGACCAGGCGCCAGCCGCGGGTGTGGCACATGGCGGAGAAGTCGACGACAAGGTTGGCGAAGTGGGTTTCGTCGCCGATCGGGTCGCCACTGACCACCGCGTAGCCCATCACGGTGCGGTAGGCGATGGCCGCGGTGCCGTCGGCGGTGAAGTGGTAGCACTTCAAATGCTGCATTGCGAACGGCGCGAGCGGGTCAGCCTCCGTTGCCTTCACCAGAGCCCAAATCCGGGGCAGGTCAGCCGGATTCGGCCGGGCGGTGGTCGGCCACATCAGCAGCGCGCCTGCCGATGCGATGAGCAGATTGCCGAACAGGTCGAATATCAGCACGTGCGCGCCGAGGCCGGCCAGCAACGCCAGCAGCGCCAGCCCGGCGTGCGCGGCCGTCACGGGCCTGCCCAAGAAGATGCCCCGGGCGATGAGCGCGATCGCCGTGAGTATCGTCAGCGACCACGCCAGCCGGCCCGCGGCCTGCCAGTCGCGATCATGGTCACGGGCCAGCAGCAGGATCAGCCAGCAGAACAGGCTGAGCACCGCCAGCGCGCCGACCCAGCGCGCGGCCGGCGAATCGACGTGAACGACCACCCGCTCGCGGGCCCGAAGCCGCGGCGCAAAATTGACGGGCGGTTCCTTCACATCAAAAGGTTACGCCCGCTCGGTCTTGGCACCCGGGAAATACTTGACGATTCCCTCCTGGACCACGGTCGCCAGCAGCTGCCCCGATCGGTCGAAGAAATGCCCGGTACCCAGGCCGCGCGAGTCCGCGGCAACCGGCGAGGAGGTCGAGTACAGCACCCATTCGTCGAACCGCACCGGACGGTGGAACCAGACCGAGTGGTTCATGGTCACCGCAAAGATGCGGTCGAAGCCCCACGAAAGGCCGTGCGTGGTGATGATCGAGTCGAGCACCGTGGTATCCGACGAGTAGATCAGCGCCGCGGCGTTGATCACCGGGTCGTCGGGCATGGCGCCCACTGCCTTCATCCACACCCGGTTGTAGGCCAGGCGCTCCCCTTTATCCCGCATCACCCAGCTCGGGTCGTTGGTGTAGCGCCAGTCGATGGGCCGCAGCGCGCTGACGAAATGCGGTACCACGTCCTCGAATCCGCGCAGCAGCTCGTCGACGGACGGCACCGACTCCGGGTCGGGCAGGTCGGGGGGTTCGATGCCGTGCTCGATGCCGCTGCCACCGTTCATGTACGAAATGATCGCGGTGGTCAGCAGTTCGCCGTTCTGGATGACGTCCACGCGACGGTTGGCGAAACGGCGCTCGTCGCGCAGCCGCAGCACGTGGAATTCGAGGTCCTTCTCGGGGTCACCGCCCGCGATGAAATGCACCGAAAGCGCGCTCGGGCGAAGCTTCTCCGCGACAGTGCGGCTGCCTGCCACGAAGGCCTGTGCCATCATCTGGCCACCGAAGGTCCGCACCGGATTGCGGCTCGGGTGTGAGCCGACGAACGTGTCGTCGTCTAGTTGATTGAGGTCGAGAATCGCCAGCAGTTCTTCGAAGTCTTTTTTAGACGTCTTCCTCTCCGATCCGGTGTACGTGGATCAGATTGGTGGAGCCTACTGTGCCGGGCGGCGCGCCTGCGACGATGACCACCAGCTCGCCGCGCTTGTAGCGGCCCAAACTCAGCAGCGACTTGTCCACCTGGCGGATCATCTCATCGGTACTTTGCATGTGCGGCACGATGAAGGTCTCGGTGCCCCAGGTCAGTGCCAGCTGGCTGCGCACCTCGGGCAACGCGGTGAACGCCAGCACCGGCAGCGGGGTGTGCAGCCGGGCAAGCCGTTTGACGGTGTCGCCCGACTGGGTGAACGCCACCAGCGCCTTGGCGTCCAGCCGCTCGCCGATGTCGCGGGCCGCATACGAGATGACGCCACGTTTGGTGCGCGGCACGTGCGCAAGCGGCGGCGCCGCCACCGAGTTCTCCTCGACCGCGCAGACGATCCTGGCCATCGTCTTGACCGCCTCGAGGGGGTACTTGCCCACCGACGTTTCGCCCGAAAGCATCACGGCATCCGCGCCGTCGAGGACCGCGTTGGCCACGTCGGACGCCTCGGCCCGGGTCGGGCGCGAGTTCTCGATCATCGACTCCAGCATCTGGGTGGCGACGATGACGGGTTTGGCGTTCTCCCTTGCCATTTGGATGGCGCGCTTCTGCACCAGCGGCACTTCTTCGAGCGGCAGCTCGACACCGAGGTCACCGCGGGCGACCATGATCGCGTCGAACGCCA
>JAVXWV010000260.1:0-4116 GCA_032230775.1 Mycobacterium sp.
CCCTGTGCCACAAAGCCACAATCAAGTGGGAAACGATCACCGCTGGCGGCGTAGAACTCCTGGGTGCGTAGGCCCAGCCGGATGGCGGTTTCGGTGCCGCCCTGGGCCCGCACCATGCCCGCGGCGCGACTGCTGGCGCCAGCACCGAGCGTCCTCGCCTCGATGAGCACGACATTAGGTACGCCGCTTTCGGCGAGCAGCACGGCCGTCCATGCGCCGACCGTTCCGCCGCCCACCACCACGACATCCGCGCTGCGGAAGCTGGTCATACTATGGAACGCTGGCATAGACTGAACGCTCAGTCAAGAGGTGGAGGTGTGGATGTACGGCCTGACCGAAGAGGATCGGCGCATCCGGGACACGGCGCGTTCGTTCGTCGAGACGTTGATGCCGCACGAGGTGGAAGCCGAGCTCGCTGGCGGCGTGTTGTCCAAGGAGCTGACGGCCGAGCATCAAGCCCGCGCAATTGAATTGGGCCTGTACGCGACCAATATGCCGACCTCGGTCGGTGGCCCTGGCTATTCAGCGCTGCAGCAGGTGCTGGTGCAGGAGCAGTGCGGCCGGGTGACCAACGGCTTGGCCTGGGTGATGGCCACGCCACCGCAGTGGTGGGTCGAGGTGGCGACCCAGTACCAGCGCGAGCGCTGGCTGCTGCCTGCGGTGCGAGGTGAGAAGCATGAGGCGTATGCGATCACCGAGGAGTTCGCAGGCTCCGACGTGTCCGCGCTGCAGGCCACCGCGCGGCGTGACGGTGACGAGTATGTGATCAACGGGACCAAGTGGCATGTCACGTCGTTCAACCTGGCCGACTACGTCTTCGTCGAGGCAGTCATAAACGGCGAGGCCGGCGGAGACCACGTGCTGCTGGTGGTCGACCTGCCGTGGCCTGGTGTGGAAGTTGTTCGCACACCGCAGTATTCGCACCACATCGCCGACGAGCATCCGATCGTCGCATTCAACGACGTTCGCGTGCCCGCGGCCAACCTTGTCGGGACCGAGGGCGGACCGATGACGTTCACCCAGGACTGGTTCCGGTTCGAGCGAATGATGGTGGCCGCCAGATGTGTTGGCGCCGCACAGCGTTTGGTCGACGAGACCACGGCCTTCGCGCAGGCCCGGGTGGTGGATGGCAGGCCGCTTGGCGAGCACCAGTTTGTGGCGGGCATGCTGGCCGACTGCGCGACCGAATTGTTCGCGGCCAGAACGATGCTCTTCGAAGTGGCCAGGTCGATCGATGCCGGCCATGATCGCAAGACCCTGCACGGCCAGGCCTCGATGGCGAAGCTGTACTGCTCGGAGATGGCGGGCCGGGTGGCCGACCGCGCGGTGCAGATCTTCGGAGGCCGCGGCTACATGCGGGAGAACGTCGCCGAGCGGATGTTCCGGGAACTGCGGGTCGAACGAATCTGGGAGGGAGCCAGCGAGATTCAGCGAATTATTGTCGGACGTCAGCTGATGACGCGCGGTCCTGCGGCGCTGCTCGACCCTTGATGGCGCGCCTTGTCGGTTGGCGGCCGAACACGCCACGCGAGTAGAGTTGATGCCGGTCGGGTGATTATTTGGAGATAGCACCGTGCCAGGTTCATCATGTTGACGAAACCGCTAATTGCTGTTGCCACTGTTGCCGCCGCTATCGGCGTATCAGCGGGTTTTCCCATTGGCCAATCGGCCATCGGCATGGGTATAGGTGTGGCCGGCGCCGGGCCGTGTCCGCCCTTCCTGCCGTGTCAGGGGCCGGGGCCGAAGGGGCCCGGGCTGCCGGGCCTTGGTGGTGGGCCGGGGCCGAAGGGGCCCGGGCTGCCGGGCCTTGGTGGTGGGCCGGGACCCAAGGGACCGGATTTCGGTGTGCCGGGGCTCAAGGGACCCAACTTGCGCGGGCCTGGCGACATTCGACGCGCCTTCGATCTCGGCGGACCTGCCGCGGGGGCACATATCAATGTGCCAGGAGCCCTTCGGGTTCCCGGGGATTTCCGCCCCGATTTCCGGCTCCACGTGCCTGGCCTGGGCCGCGTGAATCCGGACAACTTCGGTTGGCCGGGCGGTCCGCCCGCGAGTTTTCGCGGGGATTTCAGGGTCAAGTTGCCCTGGCTGCTAGGGCCGCGCGGTGACTTCGGTCGCAACTTCGGATGGCCCTGGCCCGGGCGGGCGCCTGTCGATCTCCTCCACGGTTTCCACTGGCGCGTGTCGCCGCGCGATCTACGAGTCGACTTCGGCCTGGGTCGCCTCCTCGACCTCAACGCCGACTGGCGTGACCTGCTTCGCCTAGCGGCGCCACCGTGGCACGGCGGAATCGCGCCATGGGGCTTGGGACTGGCGCCCTGGGGCTGGGGACCGCCACCCCCACCCGATTGGGCCGGGTGGATACCTCCGGCGTGGGGGCCGGCTCCGGCGCCCTTTGACTACTGGGGTCTCACCGTGATCCCGATGTGGGACCCCTACTTCCAGCAGTGGGGATTCTGGGAGTTCGGAACCTGGGTCCCACTGCCGGGCCAATAGAGTCTGATCACCACTGGATCCCTAACGCCTGGCAGGTCGCCAGCGGGCCGCCGTAGGCGACGATGCTGTCCGTCCACGCCGCCTCGTCGTACTTCGTTCCAGGTCCGGGACGGACACTGGCCACGAAGAGCTGCATATCATCGACGTACCGCTGCAAGGTCCTGGTCAACAATCGCGGTGGATTCGCGTTCGCGTCCAGCAACTGCTGCGTCCGTCGCGCCCAGTCCTGGGTGTCGGTGACGAATTTCGGCAACGCGGCGTCCTGCTCGGGTGACCCGGGCTGACCCGTCCCGAGAAATGCATTGCTGCGGTCGTCGTTCTCCTTCATCAGTGGCGCGATTGCCTGGCACAGCTTGCGGTCGGCGTCGGCGGTCGGGCCTTGCTGAGGCGTAGGCGCCTGCGGCGCTGCCGCGGGCGCGGGCACGGGCGCGGGAGGTTCCCGCGTCAGGGCGACGATCAGTGCAGCGGCGGCGAGCAGGACGGCAAGCACGACGCCCGCAGCCATCAGGACTCCTCGTCTGCTCGCCCGCGGCGGGCCACCGTAGGGAGGCCCGAATCCAGGTTGCCCACCGTATGTGCTCATGCTGCCAGCCTAGGTCGGACCTGGTACCTGCTGGCGTTGGTCACCCAGGGTTGTGCTCAGTAGGCGTATGAAGCCAACGGGTTCGGCAAAACCCTTGAGCGCGACCGTCTCTCGTCGCCGAGGCACGGCGGCTAGCATTTGGCTCACCTCGGGATCGTCGGCGACCCAGGTCGACAGCACGATGTCGCCACCGGTGCTCTGGCCCTGGAGGCGGGCGGCCATGTTGACGGTCGATCCGAAGTAGTCGAGGCGGTCGTTCAAGGTCACGACCACGCTGGGGCCGGCATGGACGCCCACTTTGAGAACGAGGTCCCGGACTCCGTGTTCAGACGAGCCGATCTGCGCCTGCATGGCGAACGCCGCGCGCACCGCCTGCGCTGGATCGCTGAACGCTGCCATCACCGCGTCGCCGATGGTCTTGACCACCGCGCCGTCATGGTCGCGCACGATTGCGGCCAACAGCGCGAAATGCTTGCGCACGAGGTTGTACGCGGCGGCATCGCCCACCCGTTCATAGAGCGCCGTCGATCCCTGTAGGTCGGTGAAGAGCAGCGCGACCTGGCTGACGCCCGCATCGTCGCCCGGCCGCAGTGTCGCCTCGGCGAACAGATCGCGGAAGGCCTGCAGCGAGATCACTTCGGGTGCCGTCAGTGCATCGCGCACCCATGTGCGGTCCTCGATCAGGGCTGCGAGTTCGTAGCCCGCTTCGTTCACAAACGCCACGCATCCCGCCTCGCCTGGATGGTCCGAGGCGTTCAGCACCTCAACACCCGATGCCGTGATGTGCAAACCGGGGAACGGCCCTGACTGGTGGTCGAAGTCGACGAACGCGCCGGGGTGCAGAGTGCGGAGACGATACGAGCCAGGAGCCAGATCGATGCTGACGTTGCGCCGTTCGCCCGGATCCAGTAGCACCTGCACGGTGACATGGGGCGTACCCATCGGGCCGGAAAGACAGAACCCGCCGTCGGCAACCGTCCGGATAGCCGGCGCCGGTGCGAAGTACAGCTCCACATTCTTCTCGAAGTCGCGGTCGT
>JAVXWV010000284.1:0-6713 GCA_032230775.1 Mycobacterium sp.
GCCGCGGTGGTCGAGAAACTCAAGGGCCACCCACTGTTCGCGCACATCACGCTGCTGCGCAGCGAGCGGTCGCCGATCGCGGCGCTGGTCACCGAGATGCTCGAGGACCTGCCCCTGTAGCCGCGGACCGGGCTACAGCCAGCCGCGGCGCCGTGCCGCGGCGACAGCGGCCAACTGCGACCCCACGCCCAGTTTGACGAGCACGCCGAGGACTGTCCTGGCGTAGCGCCAGCCCTGGCTGTCGGGTCGTCTCGGCACCCAAGCAGCCTACCGACTAGTGATTTCGGTGCGCTTACGCCCGCTGAGCGTCCCGCTGAGCGTCCTTAAGCGCGCCGAAATCGCTCAGGGAAGCGCGCTGGGGCTGATCTCCTCGAGCATCTCGGTGACCAGCGCCGCGATCGGCGAGCGCTCGCTGCGCAGCAGCGTGATGTGCGCGAACAGCGGGTGGCCCTTGAGCTTCTCGATCACAGCGGCCACGCCGTCGTGGCGTCCCACCCGCAAGTTGTCGCGCTGCGCGACGTCGTGGGTGAGCACCACTCGCGATCCGGCACCCAGCCGCGACAGCACGGTCAGCAACACGTTGCGCTCCAGCGACTGCGCCTCGTCGACGATGACGAACGAGTCGTGCAGTGAGCGGCCGCGGATGTGGGTCAACGGCAGCACCTCGAGCATGCCGCGCGACAGCACCTCTTCAAGCACCGCGGGACTGGCGAGCCCTTCGAGGGTGTCGAAGACAGCCTGCGCCCACGGGCCCATCTTCTCGCTCTCGCTGCCTGGCAGGTAGCCGAGTTCCTGGCCGCCGACGGCGTAGAGCGGACGGAACACGACGACCTTGCGCTGGGTGCGACGTTCGAGCACGGCTTCCAGGCCTGCGCACAGTGCGAGCGCCGACTTGCCGGTACCCGCCTTGCCGCCGAGCGAGACGATGCCGATCGACTCGTCGAGCAGCAGGTCCAGCGCCACCCGCTGTTCGGCGGAGCGGCCGCGCAACCCGAACACCTCCCGGTCGCCGCGAACCAGCTGCACCCGCTTCTCGGCATTGACCCGGCCCAACGCGTGCGAGCTGCCACCCAGCAGTCGAATCCCGGTGTGGCATGGCAGATTACGGGCGGCCTCGAGGTCGATCTCGCTGTCGGCGAAGAGGGTGTCGATCTCGTCGGCCGACACCTCGATCTCGTCCATCCCCGCCCAGCCCGAGGTGATGACGTCCTGCGCGTGGTATTCATCGGCGGACATGCCGCCCGCACCTGCTTTCACCCGCAGCGGAATGTCCTTGCTGACCAACGTGACTCGCTTGCCCTCGGCGGCGAGGTTGGCCGCGCACGTCAGGATCCGCGCGTCATTGGTGTCTGTCCGGAATCCTGCAGGCAGAACCGTGGGATCGCTGTGGTTCAGCTCAACATGCAGTGTGCCGCCTTGAGTGCCAACGGGAATCGGCTGATCCAGCCGCCCGTACTCGAGCCGCAGATCGTCGAACATCCGCAGTGCCTGCCGCGCGAACCAGCCAAGCTCGTGATGATGCCGCTTGGCTTCCAGTTCGCTGATGACCACCAACGGGACCACGACTTCATGCTCAGCAAACCGCGTCGCTGCCCAGGGATCGGACAGCAGCACGGAGGTGTCGAGCACATAGGTCCGGACGGCCGAATCAGTCACGTAGCTCTCCTCGAGGCGAGGGAGTTCATGCGGCCCCGCACGAACTTCTCGGCGGACACTGCGGTATCAGGACCGGGGCCGGTCCTCTCGGGATCGAAACGATCGGTACCGCCCGGATAGCAGAGCATGTCGCTAGCCATCGAGAAACGACGCTACTCTCGCTGAGCGCTTCGCGCCGCGCAGGCGCGCCGTGGCTAACTGGTCACACGTAGGAGCGCAGCGCGGGCTCGTCGGCCAGTCCCCACGCGGTGATGCGGTCGGCGATCACCTGGCGCCGCTGCTCCGGTCCGAAGATGCCTGCCTCGGCCATGTGGGCGACCTTTTCTTTGTAGGCGTCGATGTCCCCGCCGACCAATTCGAGTTCGGCTGCGCGGCGCGCAATCGCCTCGATGGTTTCGTCGCGGTTGTAGGTCAGGCAGTGCGAGATGATGTTGGCGAAGAACTCCTCGTGGCGCTCTTCGTCGGAGGCGATGCGGCCGACGAGACCCTTGAGTACGGGCTCGGTGGTCTGGGCCTCCAGATTGCGGCAGAAGACGGCGTGGGAGCGCTCGAGGAACGCCATGAACACCAGCCGCTCCATCTGGCTGTAGGTGTCGGCGCGGTAGCCCTTCATCACGTGCTCGACGCGCACGTCCTCGTTGGCGGCCGGGTCGATCTCGCGAGTGACCACCAGGTAGTTGCGCAGCGCGATGGCGTGCAGGTGCTCCTCGGCGGTCCAGCGGCCGATCCAGCGGCCCCACTTCTCATCGAGGATGAAGCTGAACACGAACTCCCGGTGGTACCCGGCGAGGTTGTCCTTGACGATCAGCAGGATCTCGAGGGCGTCGGTGACGTGCTTGGGCAGCGTGACGTCCGACGGGTCCCAGTCCCGACCGCCGAGGAAGGCGAAGTTCTCGCCCTGTTCGAACGGCACGAAGTCGTGGGCGTACCAGAGGTCCTCGGTGTCGATGTGCCGCCGCAGCTCCTGCTGGACGACGGGCTCGAGCTCGAGGATCAGCGCATTAGGTACAGGTTTCTGTGCCATGAAAGTAACTGTAACCCGAGTTCACATGTTTTTTGAAATCGGGTGTGGGGCGTGTCACCGCGCCCAGTTACAGCGACAAACCCGGGTATAGCGGGTTGGCGTCCAGCAGCTCGGCCGCGCCGGCATGCACCCGCTCGGCCGTGCCGTCGGCGAGCTTGTACTTGGCCTTCGAGGGTCCCGACGCGGCAGCGGCGGGTTGTGTGTTGGACAGCACGTCGACGATCAACGCGGCGACGCGATCGAAGTCGTCGGCGCCGAACCCGCGGGTGGTCAGTGCCGGCGTGCCCAACCGGATGCCGCTGGTGTACCAGGCTCCGTTGGGGTCGGCCGGGATCGAGTTGCGGTTGGTGACGACGCCCGAGTCCAGCAGCGCCGACTCGGCCTGCCGCCCGGTCAGCCCGAACGACGTGACGTCGAGCAACACGATGTGGTTGTCGGTGCCGCCGGTGACCAGCCGCGCGTTGCGCTTGAGGAAGCCGTCGGCGAGCGCCTTGGCGTTGTCGGCGACACGCTGCGCGTACCCCTGGAACGCGGGCTGGCGGGCCTCGGCCAGTGCGACGGCCTTGGCCGCCATCACGTGAGACAGCGGCCCGCCCAACACCATTGGGCAGCCCTTGTCGACGGCATCGGAGTACTCCGCGGTGGCCAGCACCAACCCGCCGCGCGGCCCGCGCAGTGACTTATGCGTGGTTGTCGTCGTGACTTGGGCGTGCGGGACGGGGTCCTCGTCGCCGGTGAACACCTTGCCCGCGACGAGCCCGGCGAAGTGCGCCATGTCGACCATCAGAGTCGCGCCCACCTCGTCGGCGATCTCGCGCAGCTTGGCGAAATTCACCCGCCGCGGATAGGCCGAATACCCGCCGACCAGGATCAGCGGCTTGAACTCGCGTGCGGCCGCGGCAAGTGCGTCGTAGTCCAGTAGCTCCGTCTGCGGGTCGGTGCCGTAGCTGCGCTGGTGGAACATCTTGCCGGAGATGTTGGGCCGGAAGCCGTGGGTGAGGTGCCCGCCGGCGTCCAGCGACATCCCCATCAGCCGCTGGTTGCCCAGCTTGCCGCGCAGCTCTTCCCACTGCGCTTCGGATAGGTCGTTGACGTTCTTGACGCCCGCCTCGGACAGGCCCGGTGCTTCGACGCGGGTGGCCAGGATCGCCCAGTACGCAACGAGGTTGGCGTCGATGCCCGAGTGCGGCTGCACGTAGGCGTATGGCGAGCCGAACAGCTCGCGGGCGTGCTCGGCGGCGACGGTCTCGACGGTGTCAACGTTCTGACAGCCGGCGTAGAACCGGTGCCCGATGGTGCCCTCCGCGTACTTGTCGGAAAGCCAGCTACCCATGGTCAGCAGCGCCGCAGGGGACGCGTAGTTCTCGCTGGCGATCAGCTTGAGTGAATCACGTTGATCGGCAAGCTCTTTGCGCGTCGCCGCCGCGATGCGCGGCTCGACAGACTCGATGATCTGCAGTATCGAGCGGTATGCGGCGCTTGCGGTATCGGCGTACTCGGCTCCGGGTGCAGTGGCGCTGGTCACGGTCGAGTCTGCGGTCATGCAGTTCAGCCTACGTCGCGCAGTGACGACGGGATCAGCGGCTCATCGAGCAGCCGCCCGAACCGTTCGGTGAGGCTGACGCCTGGCTGTCGGGCCTCCAGCCAGCCCCGCAGCAGCCGATACCCCTCGACGTAGGTGCTGGTGTAGGCGCGCCACAGCGGCGAGGACAAAAAGCGCAGCGTCTGCCGGGCGCGGTCGTCGTTGACCAACAGCCAGCGCTTGAGGAAATCGGCCACGTCGTCGACGTCGCGGTGCTCGTCGTGCAGCATCAGCGCGGCGTCCTGCCTCACGTCGGCCAGCTCCGCCGCGGCCTCGGACACCGCCTCGGCGCGCTCGCCGTCGAAACGCAGTCCTAGGTCGGCGTAGATGTCGGCGGCCCAGCCACCCCAGTTCGGCCCGATAGCCGCGTACAGCGCCAGGTCCGCCAACCCCTCGGCCATCAGGCATTGCGGGGTGTTGACCAGGAAGATGGTCTGCTCGGTGTGCCCCTTGCCCTCGACCAGGCCCGCCTCCTTGCGGCAATGCTCGGTGTGGTGGCCGGGATACGACTCGTGCGCGACCAGCCGGGGCAGGTTGGACATCTGCTGCTTGAGGTCGGCGTTGACGGCGACGGTGGAGCGGTAGTCGCCGAGGTAGTAGTTGAACCCCGACCACGGCTTGTCGGTGACCACCTCGTAGGTGATGGTCTCGGTGTCGGGCAGCGGGTATTCGGCCCGCACGCGGTCGCGCAGCGCACTGGAGAACGCGTGGATGGCTTCCTCGAGCCGATCGGGCGGGATCTCTTCGGACGCGCGGTAAGCGGTCATTCGCTCGGCGAGCGGTCCGCTGCCGCCCAGCGCGTCGTCAAGCGCGCGGTGCGCCCTCCGGTAGCGCTCGGGGTCCCCCTTGGCGATGTGCACGTCGAAATATGCCTCCACCTCGTCGACGAAGCCGACGTCCTGGCCCGCGAACTTCCTGCCTGCGCAGGCCAGCGCCCGCAGGTGGGCGGTGACGTAATCGGCGCGGACCGAATCGAGGCCGTCGGCCAACGGCACCTCGGCCGCCAGGCTCTCGGCCTGGCGCGCCAGTTCTGCGGGATCGGGCGCGGGCTCGTTCTGCACCTGATGACGCAGCACGGGGTCGCCGGTGAAGGAGTCGACGTAACCTTCCTCGATCCGGTCGAAGCGCAAACCGAGCAGCAGATATTCACGGATCAAGGTGGCGGCGTCCAGGCCCAAGTTCATGGCCTCAACCGTAAATGCAAGACTGACCCCATGCCGCGGCTGAGCGAGCCGAGCCCCTACGTGGAGTTCGACCGAAGTCAGTGGCGCGCGCTGCGCATGTCGACCCCACTGAAACTGGCCGAGGACGAGCTGGTCAAGCTGCGAGGTCTCGGCGAAAAGGTCGACCTGCTCGAGGTCGAAGAGGTCTACCTGCCACTGGCCCGGTTG
The DNA here is from genome assembly GCA_032230775.1 of Mycobacterium sp. Lineage (GTDB taxonomy): Bacteria > Actinomycetota > Actinomycetes > Mycobacteriales > Mycobacteriaceae > Mycobacterium. The sequence goes on from JAVXWV010000284.1 coordinate 5,654, forward strand.
ATCCACCTTCAGGTCGCCGCGCGCCAGCGGCTGTTCGCCACGACCGCGGAGTTCCTCGGTGAACCGCAGCAGAATCCGGACCGGCCGGTGCCGTTCATCATCGGGGTCGCGGGCAGCGTCGCCGTGGGCAAGTCCACCACTGCCCGTGTGCTGGAGGCGCTTCTGGCCCGCTGGGAACATCACCCTCGGGTCGACCTGGTCACCACCGACGGCTTCCTGTATCCGAACGCGGAACTCGCACGGCGAAACCTTATGCACCGCAAAGGTTTTCCGGAGAGCTACGACCGCCGCGGGTTGATGCGGTTCGTCACCGCCGTGAAATCAGGTGTCGACGTGGCGTGTGCCCCGGTCTATTCGCACCTGCTGTACGACATCGTGCCCGGCGAGAAGCAGCCAATTCGGCATCCTGACATTCTTATTCTCGAGGGGCTCAACGTGCTCCAGACGGGCCCGGCGTTGATGGTGTCGGACCTGTTCGACTTCTCGGTCTACGTCGATGCGCGCATCGAGGACATCGAAAAGTGGTACGTCTCACGGTTCCTGTCGATGCGGGAAGGGGCCTTCGCCGACCCGGCGTCGCACTTCCACCACTACTCGACGCTGACCGACGAAGCCGCGGTATTCGCCGCCCGCGACATCTGGCATTCCATCAACCGCCCCAACCTGATTGAGAACATCCTGCCGACGCGGCCGCGTGCGACGCTGGTGTTGCGCAAGGACGCCGACCACTCCATCAACCGGCTGCGGCTGCGCAAGTTGTAGACGCCGAAAGCCCGCCCGAGATCGTCGAGCGGGCCCGATCGGCAAGTACTACGCCTTGGCGCGGCGCCAGCCCTGGTATTGCAATTCGCCGATCACCGCGGTGTAGGCAGCGGTACCCAGCGTCAGCACCACACCGGTCGTGGTCAGCGGGAAGACATCCATGAGCACGAGTACCACGCTTGCGACAGTGAACAGCAGGTTGCCGATGGCCACCCACATGCCGGCGCGGCGCACGGACGGCTGAGCGGCGAGCCAAAGGACTCCCACCCCAAAGGCTATGAAGAACACACCCATCGAG
>JAVXWV010000290.1:0-3637 GCA_032230775.1 Mycobacterium sp.
TCACGTCGCACAGATCGACCGTCTACTCCACGGGCGGGCGCGCCGCCACGTTCGGCTTCTGAGGCTGCGCCCTCAGAACGGAATCAACGGCACCACGACGGTCCGCAGGACGATCACAGCCAGAAAAACTGCGGTAAATGCCAGGTCAATCGAGACGGACCCGAACCGCGCGGGCTTCAGCACCCGCCGGACCGGGCCGATCACGGGCTCGGTGATGCCCTGGGTGATCCGGCGTGCCTGGTAGAGACCGCTGCGGCCGCCCGCCGGGGACAGCACGCCGATCCAGTCGACCACCATGCGGGCGATTAGCACCAGTTCGAACAGCAAGAGAACGATTCCAAGCAAGCCTGCGAACACCGCACACTCCTTCCGACCTCCCCGATTGTCCGGCGTCCAGCTGAGAGGGGACTGATTGTCTCGCCGCTGTGCCCCGCAGGCCGTGTTCGGGATCGTGTCGCTCGTAATATGACCGAAACTGGCTCTCAGCATGGGCTCAGCAACGCCTCTCTATCGTCGGGCGTCGTGAACGAGACAACGAGATTCGAGGCCGTCAAGACCGGGCGCATGCTGCTGAGCAAGGTGCCCGAAGTCACCGTGTGGTTTTGGGTCATCAAGATCCTGTGCACCACCGTGGGTGAGAGCTTCGCCGACTGGATCAACATGACTCTGGGTGTCGGTCTGATCCCGACCGCCCTCATCTTCACGGTCGTCCTTGCCGCGGTCCTGGGGTGGCAACTGAGCCTCAACCGCTACGTGGCCTTCGTCTACTGGCTGACGGTCGTCGTGCTCAGCGTGACCGGCACGCTCTACACCGACATTCTCACGGACAGTCTCGGCGTTCCGCTCGCACTGAGCACAAGCGTTTTCGCGGCGATTCTGGCCCTGGTTTTCGGCGTGTGGTACGCCCGCGAGCGGACATTGTCGATCCACAGCATCGTCACGCGGCCGAGGGAGCTGTTCTACTGGCTCGCAGTCCTGGTGACGTTCGCCCTGGGGACAGCGGCTGGCGACTGGATACTGGAACTCACTGGCTGGGGACCCGGTACGTCGGTGCTTCTGCCGGCCGGTCTGATCGCTGCGATCGTCATCGGCTGGCGACTCGGCGCGAACGCCGTGCTGTCCTTCTGGCTCGCGTACATTCTGACCCGCCCACTGGGTGCGAACCTCGGCGACTGGCTGGGGTTGCCGAAGGACCAACAGGGCCTCGGTTTGGGTGTCGCCCTCACCAGCGTGATCTTCCTCACCGCGATCCTGGCAACTGTCCTGTATCTGACACGCACTCGCGCCGACGTGATCGTAGAGACCGACCAAAACCGCCAGCAGTCCGTAACCAAGAATGCGGCTCGCGAGCGGATCATGCTCGCGTACTACGCCGTTGTCACTGTCGCCGCCGGCTCCCTGCTTGTCTTGGCCGCCGGACAGCCGCACGCAACCGCGACGGCCAGCGAGAATGAATCCGGCGGGTCGTCCGTCACCGCGACTCTGGCCCCAGGGCAGTCCGCGACCGCTAACTTCCCGCCGGCGGAGGTGGCGAAGTTCCGCACCGTCACTCAGGACACGCTTGCAAAGGTGCAGGCCGGCGACCAGACCGGCGCGACGGCGCGGGTCAAGGACCTCGAGACCGCGTGGGACGACGACCAGGCGACTCTGCAGCCCCTGGACGACACCGCCTGGACAGTCCTCGACGGTCAGATCGACAGTGTCCTGACGGCGTTGCGGGCCAGCAATCCCAACCCCGCGACTGAAACGCAGACTCTCACCGCACTCCTGACCTCGCTCAAGTGAGCCAACCGCCGAAACCCCACCCATGGCATAGCAATTCTCGTTCAAACCTGGGCCGTCTCGGCACGCTCGGCGTACGGCATACCGGCCGAGGTTGGGCCCGCCGCTGCCACATGACCAACGAAACCCGTTGCTAGGCAGCAGTTTCAGCGCCACGTCAGCACGGGCAGCGATCGCGTCAGAAGAATCTCACTGACGCGACACCAACCGCCACAACAGGCACAACCGCAGCGCCGACAACACCTACCCCACGAAGCCCGTTTGGCACCAACAACCTAAGACCTGTCGGCGCTCGTCGTCTCGGCGGTGTCGGGGCTCGGCCCAGTGCCAGGGCCGGTGACGTGGTTGCCGGAGGATCCGTTGGTCTCGGCGAGAATGTTGCGGATCTCGGTCAGGATTGCCAGCTCGGTGTCCTGAGCCTGCTCGACCTCGCCCTTCTTTCGCAGCCTGTTGTACGGGACGACGATCAGGAAGTAGACCACCGCGGCGACAAGGACGAAGTTGATGGCCGCGGACAGCAGGATGTTCAGATCGATGGTCTGGCCGCCGCCGATGCCGATCCGCAGGATGCCGTATTGGGAGTCGCCGCCTGCGCCGATGCGGCTGATCAACGGCGTGATGATGCTGTCGGTGAATTTCGTGACCAGCGCCGTGAACGCGGTACCGATGACCACCGCGATGGACAGGTCGACGATGTTGCCCCTGGCCAGAAATTCCTTGAAGCCCTTCAACATGCGCTCGAATCCCTCCTGCCTTCGTGTGCTACCTGACAAGCTCAGACGTTAGTCGTGTTGAGCGTGTGGCGGATGCGGTCCGGTGCTAGCTTCGCGGGGAATCAAGCTGTGCACCAATGAAAACGAACGGAGTAGCCATGCGGTGGCTGTTGTCGGCGGCGGCGGGTGCGGTAATTGGGCTCTCGGCGTTCGCGATTGGCACGGCCAGCGCCGATCCGACCCCGCCGCCTGCACCCGGCCCTGCGACGTCGTCGTCGGACGACCTGACCGACATGGTGATGGACGCCATCCAGCACGGCGGGTCGGCCGCGCCGACAACGACGCCGGTGCCGTCACCGCGCCGCTAAGCGCATCAGTGGAAGGTGAGCGTCACGGTCTGCACAAGTGCCGCGGCCGCAACATCGTTGGCGGAGTGGGCCGGAAGCGCCACCAGCACCACGCGGTCGCTTCCGCTGCCAGCGCCCTTCGGCTTCTCGGACACCAGGACCACCACGGCGTCGGTCGCCATCAGTCGTGGCCGCGCGTCTGCGCCTGCGTCGGATGTGGCCGCGGCAAGCACGTCCACCACGTCTCCGGGGCGGACCAGATCCAGTAGCGCGCTGTCGGCCAGCGGCAGCGGCACGATGCGTGCGTCTGGGCCTGCCACCGATTCGGCCAGCCGTGGGCCAAGCACCCGCACGTCGGTCAGCACTTCCCCGCGGCGGGCGGGGCCTGCAAGCGTCGCACCGATGACCGCGCCGATGTCCGACTGTGAACCGTCGGGAACCGTTGCCGCCGTGCGATTTTCGATCCGCACATCATCGGCGGTCAGCTCGACACCAGAGGCGAGGTCGCGTGTTGCGACGACGATCTCGGTGCGATCGCCCTGCGGGTTGGCGCGTAGCGCAATGACAGCGGCCAGGATGACGAGCGCGCCCGCGGCGACCCGGCGGGCGGCGAGAGTGCGCGACCAATCCGGCCGCAGTGTGACTAGCAGCCGGCTCAACACCGACGGATTGAGAGAGTCCCCCATGCCGCCACGCTAGGCGGCAGACCGTTGTGAAAGTGCGGGCGCGGGCCGTGCCTGTGGATAAACCCCGGGGGTCAGCTCGATGCCGCTGCGGCGGGCGCTGAGCTGCTCG
>JAVXWV010000292.1:0-3327 GCA_032230775.1 Mycobacterium sp.
CCGTCCTGCACACCCACGGCAACCACCGATCCGGGCATCGGGCTGGTCAGCTCGGCATCGCCGCGGTGTTCCTCGTCGGGCCGCACCGGTGGCTCCCGCAGCTCCTCGACCATCGCGGTGCGGCCGCCGCCCGACAGCCAGATCTCGCCGTCCGATGCGGCAACCAGGTACTCGGTGCGCAGCCCGTCCAGCGTGACGATCAGCCGATCACCGTCGAGATACGCCGCAAGCGTGTGTGATTCGCCGTCCTCGACCCGCGCGGTGGCCGCGCCCGGAACGCCGGTGAGGTGCACGTGGTCGGTACGCTCACCGGCGTGCAGCCGGAAGGTCGTCGGCGCCCGCTCCCCCAGGCGCCAACCCGACGGCACCTCCCACAGGTCACCGATCGAGCCGGGCCAGGCGCGCAACCACTTGTATGCGGCCGCAGCGATCAACTCGTCGTCGCCGTGCTGCGCCGGAAGGTAGTCCGGTGTCCGGCGGTCCAGCAGGCCTGTGTCGAGACGGCCTGCGGCGACGTCGGGATCGGCCAGCAGGAAACGCAGGAACCCGATGTTGGTGGTGACTCCGAGCACCGCGGTGTCGCTCAATGCGCGGTCGAGCGCATGCAGGGCCGCAGACCGGTCGCCGGCGTGGGCGATGACTTTCGCCAGCATCGGGTCGTACTCGCTTCCGATGACCATGCCGGGCGCGAGGCCGGAATCCACCCGGACACCGGGCCCGTCGGGCTCTGCGAGGTCGAGCACCTCGCCGCCGGTCGGCAGGAAACCGCGCGCGGGATCCTCCGCATACACGCGGGCCTCAATCGCGTGGCCGCTCATGGTGACGTCGTCCTGACCGATCGGCAGCTTCTCGCCTGCCGCGATGCGGACCTGCAGCTCAACCAGATCGACGCCGGTGACCATCTCAGTGACGGGGTGTTCGACCTGCAGTCGGGTGTTCATCTCCATAAAGAAGAACTCGTCGGGCCTGTCCGCGGAGACGATGAATTCGACGGTGCCTGCGCCGGTGTAATCCACGCTGCGAGCGGTGTCGCAGGCGGCCGCGCCGATGCGCGCCCTGGTCTCAGGGTCGAGCAGAGGCGAGGGCGCCTCCTCGATGACCTTCTGGTGTCGCCGTTGCAGACTGCACTCGCGCTCGCCGAGGTGGATCACGTTGCCGTACCCGTCGGCGAGAACTTGCACCTCGATGTGCCTGGGGTTCAACACAAACCGCTCGAGAAAAAGCGTGTCGTCGCCGAACGCCGACGCCGCCTCCCGGCGCGCGGAGATGAGGGCAGTCGGTAACTCTGCAGCCTCGTGAACCACCCGCATGCCCTTGCCGCCGCCGCCTGCCGACGGCTTGACCAACACCGGGTATCCAACGTCGTCCGCGCCGGCGATCAGATCGGCATCGGTCAAACCCGGCCGCGAAACGCCGGGCACCACCGGCACCCCGAACGCCGACACCGCAGCCTTGGCGGCGATCTTGTCGCCCATCGTCTGGATCGCGGCGACAGGCGGACCGATGAACGCGATGCCAGCCGCCCGCAGCGCCGCGGCAAATTGCGCGTTCTCCGAAAGGAACCCGTATCCGGGGTGCACCGCCTGCGCGCCGGTGCGTCGGGCGGCCTCGACGACCGCCTCGATGTCGAGGTAGCTCAGCCGCGCCGGAGCCGGGCCGATGCGCACGGCGGTGTCTGCTTCCGCGACGTGGCGGGCGCCGGCGTCGGCATCGCTGAAAACCGCCACCGACCGGATACCCATGGCACGCAACGTGCGGATGACCCGCACGGCGATCTCACCGCGGTTGGCTATCAGAACGGTATCGAAAGTCTGGGAAGACATCAGCCTCACATCCGGAATACGCCGTAGGAGACCGACTCGAGCGGTGCCTGTCCGACGACTGAAAGCGCCAGCCCCAGCACCGTTCTGGTGTCAGCTGGATCGATCACACCGTCGTCCCAGAGGCGGGCGGTCGAGTAGTAAGGGTTGCCCTGGTCTTCGTACTGCTGACGAATAGGCGCCTTGAACTCCTCTTCCTCTTGGGCGGTCATGTCGCCGCGAACCGTCGCGAGTACCGACGCGGCCTGCTCGCCGCCCATCACCGAGATCCGCGCGTTGGGCCACATCCACAGGAAGCGCGGCGAATACGCCCGCCCGCACATCGAGTAGTTCCCCGCTCCGTAGGAGCCGCCGATGACGACCGTCAGCTTCGGCACTCTGGCGCAGGCGACCGCGGTCACCATCTTCGCGCCGTGCTTGGCGATGCCGCCTGCCTCGTAGTCGCGGCCCACCATGAAGCCCGAGATGTTCTGCAGGAACAGCAGCGGGGTCATGCGCTTATCACACAGCTCGATGAAATGTGCACCCTTGAGCGCGGATTCGCTGAACAGCACGCCGTTGTTGGCGACGATACCGACGGGATGACCGTGGATGCGGGCGAAGCCGGTCACCAGTGTGTTGCCGTATTCGGCCTTGAATTCGGCAAACTCGCCGCCGTCGACAATCCGCGTGATGACCTCATGCACGTCGTAGGGCACCCTGGGGTCAACGGGCACCACGTCATACAGCTCTGTCTGATCGGCGACGGCGTCGACGGACGGCGTTACCTCCCACGGCAGCGCTGCCCGCGGGCCGAGCGTTGAAACGATGCGGCGCACGATCCGCAGCGCGTCGCGGTCATCGTGCGCCAAATGGTCTGTGACACCGGAGGTCTTGGAGTGCAAGTCGCCGCCGCCGAGGTCTTCGGCCGTCACCACCTCGCCGGTCGCGGCCTTCACCAGCGGTGGGCCGCCGAGGAAGATGGTGCCCTGGTTGCGCACGATCACCGCCTCGTCGCTCATCGCGGGCACGTACGCACCGCCCGCAGTGCACGACCCGAGGACGGCGGCGATCTGCGGGATACCGTCGGCCGACATGTTGGCCTGGTTGTAAAAGATGCGACCGAAGTGCTCGCGGTCGGGGAACACCTCGTCCTGGCGCGGCAGGAACGCACCCCCGGAGTCGACCAGATAGATGCAAGGCAGCCGGTTCTGTCCGGCGATCTCCTGTGCGCGCAGATGCTTCTTGACGGTGACCGGGTAGTAGGTGCCACCCTTCACCGTCGCGTCGTTGGCCACGATCATGCACTCGCGACCGGAGACTCGGCCGACGCCTGCGATCATTCCCGCACCCGGACACTCGTCGTCGTACATGCCGTCGGCGGCCAGCGGTGCCAATTCCAGAAAGGGGCTGCCGGGGTCGAGTAGCCCATCGACGCGGTCGCGGGGCAGCAACTTGCCGCGGCTCACGTGCCGCTCGCGGGCGCGCTGCGATCCGCCGAGCGCGGCGGTGGCCAGCTTCGTGCGCA
>JAVXWV010000305.1:0-18375 GCA_032230775.1 Mycobacterium sp.
AGCTCAACTATGCCGAGTTGCAGGCCAAGGGCCTCAAGCTTGACCTGACCCGTGGTAAGCCGTCGCCGGCTCAGCTCGATCTCTCCAACGAGCTGCTGAGCCTTCCCGGCGACAACTACCGCGACGGCGATGGAACCGATACTCGCAACTACGGCGGCCTGCATGGCCTGCCGGAGCTCCGGGCCATCTTCGGCGAGTTGCTCGGCATCGCCGTGCCCAACCTGATCGCGGGCAACAACGCGAGCCTCGAGCTGATGCACGACGTGATGGCTTTCTCGATGCTGTACGGAGGCGTGGATTCGCCGCGGCCGTGGATTCAGGAGCCGGCCATAAAGTTCCTGTGCCCATCGCCCGGGTACGACCGCCACTTCACGATCACCGAGAGCCTCGGCGTCGAGATGATCACGGTGCCGATGCTCGAGGATGGCCCTGACGTCGACATGATCGAGGAACTCGTCGCCGCCGATCCCGCGATCAAGGGCTTGTGGTGTTCGCCCGTCTACTCGAATCCGACGGGCGTCACTTTTACCTGGGAGACCGCTCGGCGGTTGGTGCAAATGCGAACGGCGGCAACCGACTTCCGGTTGATGTGGGACAACGCGTACCCGGTGCACACCCTCACGCACGACTTCGTGAAGCAGGTCGACGTGCTGGGGCTGGCCGAGGCGGCAGGCAACCCGAACCGGCCGCTGGTGTTCTCTTCGACGTCCAAGATCACGTTCGCAGGCGCAGGCATCAGCTTCCTCGGCGGCTCGTTGGGCAACATCGCCTGGTACCTGCAATACGCGGGCAAGAAGTCCATCGGCCCGGACAAGGTCAACCAGCTTCGGCACGTGCGGTTCTTCGGCGACGCCGACGGCGTGCGCCTGCAGATGCAGCGCCACCAACAACTGCTGGCGCCCAAGTTCGCGCTGGTGCAGGAGATCCTCGAGGACCGCCTCGGCGAATCGAAGATCGCGTCGTGGACCGACCCGAAGGGCGGCTACTTCGTCAGCCTCGACGTGTGGCCAGGTACTGCGCGGCGCACCGTCGCGTTGGCGAAGGACGCGGGCATCGCCGTCACCGAGGCGGGTTCGGCGTTCCCGTACCGAAAAGACCCGGAGGACAAGAACATCCGGATCGCGCCGACATTCCCGTCGACGCCCGACCTGCGCGAGGCCATCGACGGGCTGGCGACCTGCGCGCTGCTCGCGGCGGCCGAGTCGCTGTTGAAGAATTAAGTGGACCGCCCCGGCTCACCTTGTCCCTCCGTCTCGGTAGCCTGCTGAGCGTGGCGCTCTACCGCAAGTACCGACCGGCAACCTTCGCCGAAGTAGTTGGCCAGGAGCACGTCACAGAACCGCTGTCCACGGCACTTGCGGCGGGCCGCATCAACCACGCCTACCTGTTCTCCGGGCCGCGAGGCTGCGGGAAGACGTCGTCGGCGCGCATCCTGGCCCGCTCGCTGAACTGTGAACAGGGCCCGACTCCGACACCGTGCGGCGTGTGCGACTCCTGCGTCGCTCTGGCGCCGAACGGCCCGGGCAACATGGATGTCACGGAGCTCGATGCGGCCAGCCACGGCGGCGTCGACGACACCCGCGAGCTGCGTGATCGCGCGTTCTACGCGCCAGCGCAGTCGCGCTACCGCATCTTCATCGTCGATGAAGCGCACATGGTCACCACGGCCGGTTTCAATGCGCTGCTCAAGATCGTCGAGGAACCCCCCGAGCACCTGATCTTCGTGTTCGCGACGACAGAGCCTGAGAAGGTGCTGCCCACCATCCGGTCGCGCACGCACCATTACCCCTTCCGGCTGCTGGCGCCGCGGACCATGCGATCGCTGCTGGAACGTATTTGCGCACAGGAAGACGTCACCGTCGACGACGCGGTGTACCCGCTGGTGATCCGGGCCGGTGGCGGCTCGCCACGCGACACGCTGTCGGTGCTGGATCAGCTGCTGGCTGGTGCCGACGGAAATCAGGTGGAGTATCGGCGGGCGTTGGCGTTGCTTGGCGCGACGGACGTGGCGCTGATCGACGATGCGGTCGACGCGCTTGCCGCGGCGGACGCCGCAGCATTGTTCGGCGCCGTCGAGGCGGTGATCGATGCCGGCCACGATCCGCGGCGCTTCGCCACCGACCTGCTGGACCGCTTCCGCGATCTGATCGTGCTGCAGTCGGTGCCCGATGCGGCAGCCCGCGGAGTCGTCGACTCACCGGAGGACGTGCTGGAGCGGATGCGCGACCAGGCCACCCGGGTCGGCACCGCGACCCTAACCCGATACGCCGAGGTAGTGCACGCCGGGCTGGGCGAGATGCGGGGCGCCACCGCGCCGCGGCTTCTGCTCGAGGTGGTGTGCGCGCGGCTGCTGCTGCCGTCGGCCAGCGACACCGAATCCGCGCTGCTGCAGCGTGTCGAGCGCATCGAAACGCGGCTGGACATGTCTATCCCGGCGGGTGAGGCCGCAGCGTCTCAGCCCGTCGCGCCGCCGAAGCAATTCGCCCGCAAGAGCAAGGCACCCGAACCCGCGCCGGAGGCGCCTGCGCCCACGTCCGTACCCGAACCAGCGCCCGAGCCACCGCCTGTGGCTCCCGAGCCACCGCCTGTGGCCGAGGTCGAACCCGAACCCACGCCGGAGCAGCCGCCGTCGCCACCGCCTGTGCAGCCACCGTCGGACCCCGTTGTCGAGGTGCCTGCACCGACCGCGCCGCCGCCTGTGGGTGGCGAACCCAACGCGGCCGCGGTGCGCAGCATGTGGACCACGGTGCGGGACAAGGTCCGTCAGCGCAGCCGCACCACCGAAGTAATGCTGGCAGGCGCGATCGTACGGGCTGTTGACGGGGATACGCTGGTGCTCAGCCACGAGTCAGCGCCGCTGGCCAAACGGCTTGTGGAACAACGCAATTCCGATGTCATCCGCGATGCGCTCAAGGATGCGCTCGGGGTGGACTGGAAGATCCGGTGCGACGTAGGAAGTGCAGCCGCCGCGCCGTCCACATCCGAGCCGGAGAGCGTCGCGCCGTCACCGCCGCCACGCAACGACGATGAAGAGGACATGCTGGCCGAGGCCGGCAACGACACCTCCGAGGCCCCACGGCGCGACCCGGAGGAAGCCGCACTGGAGCTACTGCAGAGCGAGCTCGGCGCGCGCCGTATCGACGGAAGCTGAGATATTCAGCCCCGGTTAAGGTGAAAGCGTCGAGAATCGACTGTGTGAACAAGGCAGCGCGCCTGTCGGCGATCGGCGTCGGATGCTCAGTGGTCCTATTGACGGCCGCCTGCGGGGGAAACCCCGCACCGGCACCGAACCCCAGCGCGTCCGCGACCCCGTCGAGTACCGCGGCGATGAAGATCACCGATCCCTATTCGCCCAAGATCGACCCGGCGGTGTTTTCGACCACGATCGACAACCCTTACTTTCCAATGACTCCCGGAACTCGGACCATCTATCATGCGAACACGCCCGACGGTCTGCAACGCACGACGACCGAGGTCACCCGCGATACCAAGACGATCATGGGAGTCGCGACTGTTGTCGTCCATGACACCGTCAGCCTTGGCGGCAAGACAACCGAGGACACGTTTGACTGGTACGCCCAAGACCGCGACGGCAGTGTCTGGTATTTCGGCGAGGCCACGAAGAAGATCGAGGACGGCACCGTAGACACAACCGGATCGTTCGAGGCGGGCGTGAACGGCGCCCTAGCCGGCATCATCATGCCGGCTCACCCACACGTCGGCGATCAGTATCGCCAGGAGTACGCAAAGGGTGTCGCCGAGGACACCGGGGAGGTGGTCAGCATCACCGGCAGCGAAACCACCCCGCTCACGGGGCCTGTCAATGACTTGCTGGTCACCAAGGACGCTGACCTTCTCGATCCCACCAGCCCGCCGGAGAACAAGTTCTACGCCCGCGGTGTCGGTCCCATCCTGACCACGGAACCTGCTGGGCGCGATGAAGCCGTTACGGTCGAGAAGTTCTGATGCTTTCGGTCGACATACAGGAAGCTCACAGCGAGCGGGCCCCCGATCTGGTTGGTGAGCGTCCAGGAGAGCACTGGCCGTGGACGAGCTGGTTGGGCCCGGTCATAGTCACCATGCTCGGCGTCGTCGCGGTTGGTGTCGTAGTTTCGGCGATCACGGTCGTATCCCGAGAACCATTCGGCCCCACCGGTGCTGTCATACCGACTCGCCCGGTGACCACCACTACTGCGCCACCGCCCGCGTCCAGCGCAGAACCGATTCCTCCCCCCGTCACCGAAGCACCCTCTGCTGCGCCACCAGCGATCGCCCCGACGACCGTCCAAACGAGTGCACCGCCACCCCCGAAGCCGAGCGCCACCCGTCCATCGAGCACCCGTTCGGCGCCCAGTGCCGCCCACCCGACGACGCATCAACCGTTTCCGCAGGAGACGACCGATTTTCTCGGCCCTCCAGGGACCAATAACTGAGGCTAGGCCGTCCACCACGGGCGCAGCGGCAGGCCGCCGTCGCCACCGTGCGAGTCCACCTTGACCGCCAGAACCTGGTGCAACTGAACGACATTCGTCTCGAAGCCCAGGCGCGAGCCAGCCATGTAGAGACCCCACACCTTTGCGGTGGGCAACCCGACCTCTTCGACGGCCTCGTCCCAGTGCTCGACGAGATTGGCGCACCAGTCGCGCAGCGTCAACGCGTAATGCTGGCGGAGGTTCTCCTCATGCACGACTTCCAGCCCGATGTCCTGCGCCTCGGTGATGATGCGCCCTGAGCCGGTGAGCTCACCGTCGGGGAATACGTAGCGGTCGATGAATCCCCCAGCAGACGCCCCCGTCCGGTTGTCGGGGCGGGTGATGCAGTGGTTGAGCAGGAGCGCGCCTGTGCGCATCTTCGACTTGAGGAAGCGGAAGTACGACGGATAGTTATGCACGCCAATGTGTTCCGTCAGCCCGATCGAGGACACCGCATCGAAGCCCGACTCGCGCACGTCGCGGTAGTCGCAATGGCGAACCTCGGCCAGGTCGGACAGCCCCTGTTCGGAGATCGCCTTCTGTGCCCACTCGGCCTGCTCCTTCGAGAGCGTGACGCCGATGGCCTTCACACCGTGGCGGGCCGCATAGCGGACCATGCCACCCCAACCGCAGCCGACGTCGAGCAGTCGATCGCCCGGCTGCAGCCGCAGCTTCTCGAACACGAGCCGATACTTGTTTTCCTGCGCCTCTTCCAGCGTTGCGTCCGGGTCTTGGTAGCAGGCGCACGTGTAGGTCATCGACGGGCCAAGCACCCACTCGTAGAACGTATTTGATACGTCGTAGTGGTGGTGGATCGCCTCGGCGTCACGGGTCTTGCTGTGCCGCAAGCCTTCTGCGATGCGACGCCAGCGCGGCAGCACCTCCTGCGGCGGCGGCGCGATCGGCATGAGGTGTTCGAAGCCGATCGAGCGAACGATGTTGGCCAGCACCCGTGCAGGGGGACGCTTGAAGTCCATCTTGTCGGCCAGCGCCTTGAGCAACTCGTACGGGTCGCCGGGATGCACGCCGCGCGGTTCTACGTCACCCGAAACGTAGGCGCGGGCCAACCCCAGTTCGCCGGGCGCGGTCGCCAGGTAGGTGGTGCCACGCGGGGTGCGCAGATCCAGCCCGATCTGGGCGTCTTCGGGGCCCGCCGTGCTGCCGTCGTAGGCAGTGAACTTCAGCGGAAGTTGGCCTGCCGCGAAAATCTCGAGGATCTCGGCCAGTGTGAGTCTCCTGGCCGGCGCGCTTGTCTGATCCTTGATTGTCGTCATCGCAGTCCTTTGCTCTTCGCGCGAGCGGTCATCGCCTTTGTACCGCCTTTGCATATAGATCTAACAGCCGTGAGTCGGGGTCGTAGGTCTTCTTTACGGTCTTATAGGTTTCCCCACCATAGAGTTCGTCGAACTCTTCTGGCGAGTAATACGCGTCCGAGTACAGCGACTTGTGACCGTCGAGTTTGCTCACCTTGAGTTCGATCATCTTGTTGGTGTACCCATCGGTCGGCCCGACAGGCACCGACGACCAAAAGCCGACGTTGACGTACGTATGGTGCGGGCGGATCGGGTAGAGGGGCCAGCTGCCGTCTTCCCGTAGCCGCAGCGGACACAGCCAGATCGGTTCGATCGGCACGTTGTCCAGGAACCAGCCGAGGAACTCGGCACAGCGCTCGATCGGCACCTCAACGTCCTGCACGACGCGCTCCCGCGGCGGGCGGCCGTTGCGCTTCTCGATGCGATCGGCGATGTCGAACCGCTGGTCGTAACCGATCAGCTTCCAGTAGAAGCTGCTCCGCCGGTAGCGCCGCGGCCAGAGCCTGCGGATCCGCGGGTCCTGCGCGCCGAACGCCCGCGAGCACCAGAACCAGTCGGTGTCCCATCGCCACAGGTAGTCGTGAATGGTGAGCCGGTCGTGCTTCTCGCCATCGGCGTGCTGAATGGAGCGGTAGTAGATCTGCTGGCCGGTGTAGTCGCTGACCGTTCCAGGGGCGCTTGTTTGAATGCCGACCGTCAAGTAGCTCTCGTCGGCGCTGAACACCACACCGTCGAGGTAATCGACGGGGACGCCGTCGTGGCCACCGGTCTCGATGATGCGGTCCATGGCCGCGACCAGGTCTTCCAGCGAGTGGAACCTCAAATGGCGGAGCGCGACGAACGGTTTGACGGATTCCAGCTCGATCTTCAGTCGAACCGAATAGCCCAGTGTCCCATAGGAATTCGGGAAGGCTTCAAATAAATCTGGATGCTGATCGGGCGACGCGGTGACCACGTCGCCTGTGCCGGTCAGGATGTCCATCTCCAGCACCGACTCATGCGGCAGGCCGTTGCGGAACGACGTCGACTCGATGCCGAGCCCTGTGACGGCGCCTCCCAGCGTGATGGTCTTCAGCTGCGGCACCACCAGCGGTGCCAGGCCGTAGGGCAAAGTGGCCGCGACGAGGTCCTCGTAAGTGCACATCCCTGCGACGTCGGCGGTGCGCGCATCGGCGTCGACGGCGATGACGCCCGTCAGCCCCGAGACGTCCAGGCCCTTGCTTGTGGTCTTGGCGCGCGCCCGGAACAGGTTCGACGTGGGTTTGGCGAGCCGCACAGTGGCGGTCGCAGGTATCGCCCGATAACTCGCCAGCAGGCGCTGCACACCAGAATCATGAGCAGCGCGTGCGTCAGTCCCCTCAACAGACACACATATACGCTAGTCCGCGACCGCAGCCGATGCGACCGCACACGATGATAGGAGACCCATCTCATGGGACAGGTCAGCGCTTCCAGCACCGTCTTGATTGACGCCCCGCCGGAACGCGTGTTGGCGGCGGTGGCGGATTACCAGACCGTGCGACCGAAGATTCTGTCCCCGCATTACAGCGCCTACCAGGTGCTCGAAGGTGGGCAGGGCGCAGGCACCGTGGCCACATGGAAGCTGCAGGCCACCAAGTCGCGGGTGCGCGAAGTGAAGGCCGACGTCGATGTGGCAGGCCACACCGTCATCGAGAAAGACGCGAATTCGTCGATGATCACCAACTGGACGGTCGCGCCTGCAGGCCCGGGATCGTCCGTCACAATCAAGACGTCCTGGCAGGGCGCAGGCGGCGTCGGGGGCTTCTTCGAGAAGACGTTCGCGCCGCTCGGCTTGCGCAAGATCCAGGCCGAGGTGCTGGACAACCTCAAGAAGCAGGTCGAGGCGAGCTAGCCGGCTGGGCCCCCAGGAAGCCGGCGATACCGCGGACGACGGCATCGGCGTACTTCTGCCTGCCCTCCGGGGTCTTCATCAGGCCGGAGTCGACGGGGTTCTTCATGTTGCCGCATTCGACAAGGATCGACGGGTATTGCGCGAGGTTCAGCCCGGTCAGATCGGAACGCGGGTACAGACCGTTCGAGCCGATGTAAGTGGCGGGGACAAAACCCGCCGCGCTCAGCTGATCACGCATGACCTGGGCGAACTGCACCGCCGGGCCCGCCTGGGCCTGGTTCAGCGGCGGCGATGAGTAATTCACGTGAAAACCACGGCCGGTGGGCGGCCCGCCGTCGGCGTGGATGCTGACGATTGCGTTGGGGTGTATCGCGTTGGCCATGTTCGCGCGCTCGTCGACGCAGGGCCCGAGGCCGGTGTCGTCGCCGCGTGACATCGCGGTCCGCACGCCGAGGGCGTTTAGCTCCTGGCGGATGCGCAGCGTGGTGTCCCAGGTGAAGGTGTGCTCCGGGTAGCCGTCGTCGGTGGAGGTGCCGCTGGCCTGGCAGTCCTTCGTGCCGCCGCGGCCGGTGGGCACCTGCCTGCTGATCGAGGCGTCGTTCGAGCCGTTGTGGCCGGGGTCGAGGAACACGATCATTCCGGCGATGTTGGCAGGGGCGGCGGATGCGGGGCTGACAAGCGTCGACGCGGCAACGAGCAGACCGGCGGCGATTGCGGCGCCGACACGCAGGCTGGCTAGCACGGGCGCCACCGTAGCGCCCTCGGCGACTACGCTGAAAGTCCAACCCGCCGCTAGTGGATGAGCGCAACCAAGTCGAGACCAATACGCAAGGGGACTGTCATGCAACCCGGAGGCACGCCAGACATGTCGGCACTCCTCGCTCAGGCGCAGCAGGTGCAGCAACAGTTGATGGAGGCGCAGGAAGCGCTGGCCAACTCCGAGGTGCACGGCCAGGCCGGCGGCGGTCTGGTGCAGGTCACCATGAAGGGCAGCGGTGAGGTGGTGGCGGTGGCGATCGACCCGAAGGTCGTCGACCCCTCCGATGTCGAGACGCTGCAGGACCTGATCGTCGGCGCCATCGCCGATGCCTCCAAACAGGTGACGATTCTCGCTCATGACCGCCTTGGCCCCTTGGCCGGCGGGATGGGTGGCCTGAGCCTTCCGGGGCTGTGACTTGTTCGAGGGCCCGGTCCAGGATCTGATCGACGAGCTCGGCAAGCTGCCCGGTATCGGTCCGAAGAGCGCGCAGCGGATCGCGTTTCATTTGCTTTCGGTGGAGCCGCCGGATATCGACCGGCTCACCGCGGTATTGGGCAAGGTGCGCGACGGCGTGAAGTTTTGCGCGGTGTGCGGGAACGTGTCCGACGAGGACCGCTGCAGAATTTGCTCCGATACACGTCGAGATGCCTCTGTGGTGTGTGTCGTCGAGGAACCGAAGGATGTGCAAGCCGTCGAGCGCACGCGTGAGTTCCGCGGCCGCTACCACGTGCTGGGCGGGGCGCTCGATCCGCTATCCGGTGTCGGGCCTGAGCAGTTGCGAATCCGCGAGCTGCTCAACAGGATTGGCGAACGTGTCGACGGCGTGGATGTCGCGGAAGTGATCATCGCGACCGATCCGAACACCGAGGGTGAGGCGACCGCGACGTATCTAATGCGGATGCTGCGCGACATACCCGGGCTGACCGTGACACGCATCGCGTCCGGGCTGCCGATGGGCGGCGACCTGGAGTTCGCCGACGAGCTCACGCTTGGCCGGGCGCTGGCCGGACGCCGCGCCATGGTCTGAGTTGCGCGAGACGCACATTAGCGAGGTCTCTACTCGGAATTCCGCTCGCTAACGCACGTCTCACGGCGGTGTCGGTAGCCGATGGCAGGTTTTCGCCATGGAGAACGTGTTCATCGGCAGCGACGCGGTCGCCCGAGGCGAGCTGACCGAGTTCGAACTGCGGCGCTGGCACCGGCCGATCTTTCGCGATGTGTACTCGCCGAAGAATCAGGTTCCCTCCCTGCGTGACAGGACGGTAGGGGCGTGGCTGAGGTCCCGTCGGCGGGGAGTTGTTGCAGGCGTCGCCGCGTCCGCACTGCACGGCGCCTCGTGGGTGGACTCAGACGTTCCGATAGAGCTGATTGCACCGCGGGTCCGACGACAGGACGGCCTCATTGTCCGCAACGAGACGTTGAACGATGACGAGGTCACCAGGGTCGCAGGCATTCCCGTGACTACGCGTGTGAGGACGGCATTCGACCTCGGCCGGCTTCTGGGGCGCGATGAAGCGGTAGCGCGTCTGGATGCACTGATGCGGTCGCAGATCTTCTCAGTCGAGGACGTGATGCTGCTGGCCGAACGGCATCGTGGTGCGCGTGGTCTGAAGTCGCTCAGGAAGGCGCTGCCCCTCGTAGACGGCGGTGCCGCGTCACCGAGGGAGACCTGGCTGCGGTTGTTGTATATCGACGCGGGATTACCCAGGCCCACAACTCAAATCCCCATCGTCGAGGGCCGTGGGCGACTCGTTCGGATGGCCGACATGGGCTGGGAGGAGTTCATGGTCGTGTCCGAGTACGACGGGGATCAACACCGCACCGACCGTTGGCAGTACACCAAGGACATCCGAAGTCTGCGCAGGGCCAGGGAGCTCGGCTGGAGCGTGGACCAGGTCATCAAAGAGGACCGGCCTGCGGACATCGTCGAGCGCGCGCGGACGGCGCTCATCACCCGTGGCTGGAAACCCTAGACGCGGCGTGGGGCGGCCAGGCGCTCGCGGCGCAACTGGGCCACCTCGTCGATCTCCAGCGGCGTGAGTTCGCCGACCACGCGTGTCAACAGGAGGTCGGCCAACTCCGGATTGCGGGCCAGGCAGGGGCCATGCAGGTAGGTCGCCACCACGCTGCCCTGCACGGCACCGTCTATGCCGTCGCCCGCGCGGTTGCCGGCACCACTGATCACCTTCGCGAGCGGCTTCGCGTCAGCACCGAGAATCGTTCCGCCACGGTGATTTTCGAAACCCGTCAGCCTCGCGGACAATCCCGGCACCACCGGCTGCGACACGACTTCGCCGATGGTGCGTTCGGGCTGAGGCGACGTCGTGACGTCGAGTAACCCGACCCCGTCAACACGTTCACCGGATGATGTCTCGTACCAGTGCCCCAGCACCTGGATCGCCGCACAGATCGCGAGCACGGGCGCCCCGCGCGAAGCGGCCTGCTGCAGCCCCGGATACCGGATGAGGTGCTTGGTCGCCAGGCGTTGCGCGTAGTCCTCCGCCCCGCCCAACGTGTAGAGGTCGAGTTCCGACGGCACCGGGTCCGACAGCGTGATCTCGACGATCTCCGCGTCAAACCCTCTGCGTCGCAACCGTTGCCGCAGCACCACCGCGTTGCCGCCGTCGCCGTATGTGCCCATCACATCGGGCAGCACCAGCCCGATCCGCACTGTCGAGTCACGCACGAGATAAGGCCCGATTCAGAGCTAGGAAGGCGGTGTAATTGGAGACGACCTCGACGTGTCCTGGTGGGCAGGACGTGATGGCTTCCACGGCGTTGTGGACCAACGTGTGCTCGACGCCCGCATAGCCAAGCCGCACAGCGAGATCCGTCCCACGCTCACCGGCGGCCACCACGGGATGGCCGACGAAATGCTCGAAATTGACATCCCACAGCCACGATAGGTCCTCGCCGTCTGGCACCTGACCATTGACCGAGATCACCACCGAGCCCGCCTCGGTGTCCACCATCGAAAGCGCCTCCTGCCAACCGGCTGGGTTCTTGGCAAGCAGCATCCGAACGGAATGCGCGCCGAGCTGGACCGTGCTGTACCGGCCCGCAACCTCGTCGACCCGCGACACCGCGGCCACTGCGGCGGCAGTATCCGCGCCTAAAGTGACCGCCGCCGCCACCGCCTGCGTGGCATTGCCACGGTTCACCGTCCCCGGCAGCGCCAGCGTCATTGGCAACGAAAGCCCTTCCGGGCCATAGATATTCGCTTCATCGAACCACCACTGCGGGTTTGGTCGTTTGAAATCGGTTCCCGTCGAATACCAGTGGTTTCCTTCGCGGACGATGATCTCGCCTGACCGTGGACAGCTCACCGAGTCGTTCGCCCAGCCGCCGCCTGCGGCGACCCACACCACATGCGGGCTGTCGTATGCCGCCGAAGTCATCAGCACGTCATCGCAATTCGCGACCACCACAGTTGACGGGTGGCGGGCCAACCCGCCGCGCAGCGTCCGCTCGATGTGGTTTATCTCCCCGACGCGGTCCAGCTGATCGCGCGACAGGTTCAGCATGATGACGACGGCGGCTTCCACCGCATCCAAGACGTGCGGCACGTGCATCTCGTCGACCTCCAGCGCGGCCAACGAAGCACCGCGAGCCCCGGCCAACGCCGCAATCAGCCCAGCATCCATGTTGGCGCCCTCGGCGTTGCTGGCGACCTCGCCAACCGTGCCAAGCGCAGCGGCGGTCATCCGGGTGGTGGTGGACTTGCCGTTGGTCCCGGTGACGATGACCGTGCGACGGCCCGCGCCGAGCTGACGGAGGATCGATTTGTCCAGCGTCATCGACACCAGGCCACCGATCATTGCGCCTGCACCGCGCCCGGTGACCCGCGACGCCCATCGCGCGCCTGCCCCGGCCGCAAGCGCGACACGTCCACGAGTGGTGACCATCTCCGGCATTTTAGGTAGTCGACACGCTGGCCAGCGATTCGGTGGGATGACGGGGTTTGTCGGGGCTACGTGCCATCCTCGAAACGTGAGCCAAAACTGGGGCCGGCCGGCAGCCGAACCCGGCGCGGGCTGGGCCGTCGTCGACGTCGAGACCTCAGGCTTCCGCCCCGGCCAGGCCCGCGTCGTGAGCGTCGCCGCCCTTGCCCTTGGCGACGACGGCAACGTCGAGCAAAGCCTGTACTCGCTGCTCAACCCAGGCGTCGACCCCGGTCCCACCCATGTGCACGGCCTGACCAGCGAGATGCTGCAAGGCCAGCCCACCTTTGGCGACGTCGTCGGCGATCTGGTCGAGGTCTTGAAGGGCCGCACGCTGGTGGCCCACAACGTCGGGTTCGACTATTCGTTCCTGGCCGCCGAGGCTGAACTGGTCGGGGCCGAGCTATCCGTCGACACGGTGATGTGCACGGTCGAGCTGACCCGCAGGCTCGAGCTGGAGACCGAGAATCTGCGGCTCGAGACGCTGGCGAGGCATTGGGGCATCACCCAGATGAAGCCGCACGACGCACTCGACGACGCGATGGTGCTCGCCCAGATCCTCAAGCCGGTGCTGATCCGCGCCCGTGAGCGCAAGGTGTGGCTGCCGGTGCGCCCGGTGACACGCAGGCAGTGGCCCAACGGCCAGGTCACCCACGAGGAGCTGCGCCCGCTGAAGGTGCTGGCCTCGCGGCTGCCCTGCCCATATCTGAACCCCGGACGGTTTGTCGCGGGTCGGCCGCTGGTGCAGGGCATGCGGGTGGCGTTGTCGGCGGAGGTCGTCCGCACCCACGAGGAGCTGATCGAGCGGATCGTGCACGCCGGGCTGGCCTACACGGACGCCGTCGACCCCGAGACCTCAATGGTGATCTGCAACGAGGCCGCACCCGAGCACGGCAAGGGCTATCAGGCCCACGAGCTCGATGTTCCGCTGGTCAAGGATGCCGACTTCTTGCGATTCCTCGACAGCGTGGCGGGCGGCACCGGCATCGAGGAGTTCACCGACACCACACTCGCAGGCGACCAGTTCGCGCTGTTCTAAGCCGATCTATGCCGGGCGCGCCGTCCCGAGGGAATTACCGGGTGTGAACGTGACCGGCAGCTTGCCCAATCCGGTCATGCTCGGATTGCCGGAGTAATGGTGCACGCCGTCCACGTCGACCACGTAGTCCGGAATGCGGTCCAGAACCGCCTTCACCATCACCTCGAACATGACCCGCGCCAGCGGGGCGCCGATGCATCGGTGCGGGCCGAGCCCGAACGCGACGTGGCGATTGGGTGCCCGGTCCAGAACCACGTCGTCGGGCCGGTCGAACTCCCGCGCGTCGTGGTTGGCCGCCAACCAGCTGATGAGCACCTGGTCGTTGCGCCGGAGCTGTTGGCCGCCGAGCTCGGTATCGCGACTGACTGTGCGGCTCAGCGTCTTGTTGACCGAGCAGTACCGCAGAAACTCATCCGCCGCGGTGCGGTAGAGCTCAGGGTGCTCGATGAGCTGTTGTCGGAGATCCGGGTGGGTGCCGAGGTGAAGGAGGCTCAGCGCGGTCAGTGACGTGGTGGTGTCGACCCCTCCGCCGATCAGGTTCCAGAGAATGTCGATCAGCTGGTTGTCGTCCAGACGCTTGCCGTCGAAGTCGTACTGAACTAGGAAGCTCGTGAGGTCGTCCTCCGGATCGGTGCGGCGGGTGGCCGCGAACTTCAGCAGGCCGTCGATCATCGCGGGGACTTCGGCGATCGCCTTGTTGTATGCGTCGGCGTCGGGAGCGTCCATGACCGAATGGAAGAGGTTGGCATAGAGCTGCCAGTTGTCATACGGCAGACCCATCAACCTCATGGTGAGGATGGCAGGGACGGGGCTCGCGTAGTCGAGCACGAGGTCCATCGCGCCGTCGGCGATCCGCTGGTCGAGGAACCATTGCACGGACTGCTCCATGAACGGCCGCATCTTCTCGACGGCTCCCGATGAGAAGAACGGCGTTAGTGCCCGCCGCAAGGCCAGGTGGTAGGGGCCGTCGACTTCGCCGATGCCAAGCGGTGGTTGGCCTTCGGGACGTGGAACACCCATCTCGCCTTGGTAATTCACGCCGTCTGCCGCGTTCGGTTCGAACTTGTGCGCGAAGACCTCGCCGTCACGGGCGATCGCAGCGACGGCATCGAAACCCGTGACGTACCAGAACCCGCCGTACTTCTCGTTCCAGGCGACCGGACACCGGAGGCGGAGGTCGGCGTTCAGCGCCAGCTCGTTGCGACTGAACTCGTCGGAATGGTGATCGAATTCGACGATCGCATCGGCGCTGACGTCCGCACGGCCCATTACGCTATCTTTGCATCTTTAGGGAGGCTGAGCCATCAACAACCGAGCAGCAGCGACCATCGGCGGACGGGCGATCCCAGAGCTGCCCGATCTCCCGCGAATGCGCAGGGAACGTTTCGAGCGGTTACAGCTCCAGCTCGATACGCAGGGCGTCGACGGCCTCGTCCTGCTCGGATCCAGTTCAGTCGCGTATGCGACCGGTGCGGCCGCGCCCGCCCAGGATGGCGATCGCGCGGCCCTGTTTCGCCCTGTGGCGGTTGTGGTGAAGGGCGAGCAGGCGCCGCACCTCTACACCCTCTACGTCGACGGGGTGCCTTCGGACCTGCCCGACGATCACCTGCACGGGCCGCTGTTCCCGGATCTCGACGACGGCATCGAGCTGTTCGCGAAGGCGGTCGCCGACCATTTCCCCTCCGGTGCCCGTGTCGGCGTCGACGACCAGACCCACCCGATGTTGCGTGGCCTGCCCTCCTTCGACTGGGTCGAGGCATCGGATGTGGTCGGCGCCGCGAAGCTGACGAAGACACCGGACGAGATCGCCTGCATACGCAACGCGCAGCGGCTCAACGAGCTGGCGATGACCGACGCGCTGGCGATTCTGCGTCCCGGAGTTCGCCAAATAGACCTGAGCGCTGCGTTTCTCCGCCGAGTCTTCGAACTCGGCGCTTCCGCGAACGGGATCGACCCGATCTGGCAGGTGATGGCGCCGACCCGCGAACTCGGACCCTGGACCCTGCACGGCGACCTGGCCTACCCGACCGTCACCACCGACAGGTTCCTCAGGCAGGGCGACGTCATCTGGGTCGACGCGGGCATCACCTGGGAGGGTTACGCCTCTGACTACGGCCGGACCTGGATCACCGGCGCGGATCCGGATGACAGGCAGGAGAGGCAGTTTCGCCGATGGCGGGCGGTGGTCGATGCCGCGCTCGACGTACTCAAGCCCGAAGTGTCCGCACTCGAACTCGGCAAGGCCGCCCTCGACGCCAATGATGGCGTCCGCCCGTGGATCGACCACTTCTATCTTGCGCACGGCGTGGGCACCGAGAGCGCCGAAATGCCACTCATCGGAACGGACTTGGGCGAGGCGTTCGACGAGCGGCTCATCATGCAGCCGGGGATGGTGCTTGTCTTCGAACCCGTCATCTGGGAGGACGGTTTCGCCGGCTATCGATCGGAAGACATTGTGGCCGTGACTGATACGGGATGGACCAAGCTCAGCGGCTCAACCTACGAGCCGTACGGGCTGACCGCATGAGCCCCCTCGCCCGTGATCGCGGTGTGTTCGTCGGCATGATGGGCCTCGAGGACGGCGCCCGGGTCGACTTCGCCCGTCTGCGTGCCGCACGACGGGCAAAGGTCTTCTCCGGCATGGAAAGCCACGATCTCGACGCCCTGATGCTCGGCGGTGTCGGCGACGTGCGGTACGTGTCGGGCGCGCGTCAGCTCGGCCGATCCGGTGTGCTTCCCTTCGCCCCTGTCTCGGTGGTGGTGAGGGAAACCGGCCGCGTGCATTTGCTCTCCACCTGGGACGAGGGGATTCCGCCGGAGATCGCGCGTGACGACCTGTATCGGCTGAGCTGGAACCCCGCCAACCTCGCCGCCGACTTGGCGAAGATCCCCGGCTTGCGCGAAGCGCGGCGGGTCGGCACCGACGGATTGACGCCGATGTTCACCGGGTTGATCGCGCAACTGGTCACACCGGCTGAGTTGGTCGACGCCGCCCCCGTGATGGTGAGTGCGCGACGGACCAAGACGCCCGACGAGATCACCTGCCTGGAAGTGGCATCGGCGATCGCCGAGGCGGCGCTGGGCGCGATGGAAGACGCGTTGGCGCCGGGCATCACCGAGCGCGAACTGCTCGGCATCTACGACGAGCGAATCGCGAGTCTCGGGGCGCCGATGCCGCCATCGGAAAGCGTCTGCTTCGCGACACCGTCGCGTGGCGCCGTCAGGTTCCGGCATCTGGCATCCGACAGGCCCATTGGAGAGGGCGAACTGGTGGTGCTCGCGCCCGGCGCGCTGTACGCCGGTTATGAGGCCGGCCTGGCCCGCACCCGGGTAGCCGGCAGTGCGGGGCCAGCGGGGACAGCGGATCTGGCTGCAAGGTGTGCGCGGGGAATGGACGCTTTGATCGCCGCCTGCCGCCCTGGCAATACCGGTGCCGATCTGTACCGGGCGTGGGAGAACGCAGGCAACGCGGACCCAGCGGTTCCGTTGGCGCATGGGCTGGGATTGGGCGCCGAGCCGCCGCTGATCGGACTTGGCCGCGGGAGCGAAGCAACGATCGACGAGGGAATGGTGTTGTGCGTTCAGTCTTGGGTCACCGAGGAAGGCGTCGGAGGATGCCTCGAGCGCGGCACGGTGCGCATCGAGAGCAGCGGACCATCCGCACTCACGCGTTACGGAAGGTTGTAATGACCAGTCACCGAACGGTTTTCAACCACGTTGGATTGTGCGTCGCCGATCGCGACCGATCGCGTCGGTTCTACGAAGGTCTGCTCGGGTTTCGGTTCTGGTGGGAGCTCGAGCTGCCCGACGGGGGGACCGCTCAGCTGCTGCAACTGAAGGGGCCGATCGGTGTGCGGGCGACTTATCTAGTGCGCGACGGCTTCGTGTTGGAACTCCTCGACTACTCGAAGCGCGACGTTCATGCCGGCTCCCAGCGGGTCATGGACCAAGTGGGGCTGACCCACATGTCGCTCTCGGTGTCCGATCTGGCCGTGGTGTTGGCGATGGTCGAAGAGTTCGGCGGGTCGGTGATCGAGGACACCGTCACGGAGCAGTTCGCGATGATCCGTGATCCCGACGGACAGCTGATCGAGCTGCTCCCCGGCTCGTGGCTCGCGAATCTGCCGCCTCGGCCGTAGAGGATATTGCTATCACTACACCCGTAGTGGTACTGTTGCCGCATGACAACCACTACGAGCGTAGTAAGCAAGCCGTCCTTCTGGGACACCTACCGCCGCCACGGCTACTTCTTCCGCGAAGTGGCGATGCTGACCATCCTCATCGGCTTCGGGATGCACCTCTACCGGGTGATCTTCGGCGACGACCTGACGCTGCAATACGCCGTCACGCAGACGTCGGACGTGTTGTTGATGATCCCGATGACCTATGCGGCCATCACCGGCATCTTGAGTTACCGCCGGATGGTGTTCGTAAACCGCGTGCACAAGATCGCGCTCACTGCGTCGTTGGTGTACATCACCGCAAGCGTGCCGCTGCACTTGTACGTGGCGTTCGTGCTGCAAGACGTCAGCTTCTACGTGCACATGGCCGGCTACTGGTTCAGCTGGTTGCTGATCTGCCTGGTCTACCCGGCCTTCCTGTTCATGTTGTGGAAAGTGAAATATAGGAACTGATGCCAACAAATCCTGAGCGACGGACGCAGATCCTCGACACCGCGATCGACATCCTTTGCGACGACGGCGTCGGGGGTCTGACGCATCGGCAGGTCGACACCCGCGCCTGCCTGCCTGCGGGGACCACGTCGAACTACTTCCGCACCCGCCAGGCACTCCTGGAAGCAACCGCCGCCAGGACGGTTGATCTGCATTGGCAGCGGGTGGAGGGACTGCAGTCGGCGGTCGGACCACTGAGCCGTGACGGCCTGAGGGCGCTGCTGATCCGCATGCTCGAGCCTGAAGACGAATACCGCCGGTGGACGCTTGCGCGGTTCGAGCTGTTCATGGAGAGCACCAGGCG
>JAVXWV010000377.1:0-8858 GCA_032230775.1 Mycobacterium sp.
GTGGTGACCACCGCGGTCGGGCCGCCGGGCAACAGGTCCAGTGACGACTCGTCGTGTCCGATGCGGATCGTCGCGCCGCGGGCGCGCAGCGCCGCCACGCCGCGTGATTCCTTGGCGTCCGAACCCGATACCAGCCCACCGCGGTCAAGCAGAATACGGGCAATACCCGACATACCCGCTCCCCCGATGCCGACCATGTGCACCCGCTGCAGCTCTTCAGGCAGCCAATTGTCCTTCATCGCCGACTCTTTCGCGCGGTGCACGCTACGTCCAGCGCGACCTCGGCGACGCGCTGTGCGGCGTCCCTGTGTCCCGCCAGCGCCGCGGCCGCCGTCATCGACTGCAGTCGCCCTGCGTCGTTGAGCAGGCTCACGACCTTGTCGGCGACGAACGACGGGGTCAGGTCGGCATCGTCGACGACGAGACCGCCGCCTGCATTGACGACTGGCAGCGCGTTGAGCCGCTGCTCGCCGTTGCCGATCGGCAGAGGCACATAGACCGCGGGCATACCGACGGCAGTCACCTCCGCGACCGTCATGGCACCCGAGCGGCAGACGGCCAGGTCCGCGGCGGCGTAGGCAAGGTCCATCCTGTCCAGATAGGGAACAGCGACGTACGGCGGGTCACCGTCGGCAGGCTCGCGAAGGTCAAGGGTGTTCTTCGGGCCGTGCGCGTGCAGAACCGAAATACCTGCCACGGCAAGGTCTTTGGCAGCCGTGGCGACCGCCCGGTTGAGTGACTGGGCACCCTGCGAGCCGCCGAAAACCAGCAATACCCTTGCGTCGTCGGCGAACCCGAAGTGGGCCCGCGCCTCGGCTCGGAGCGCCATTCGGTCCAGCGAGGTGATCGCGGCCCGTACCGGCACCCCGACGACCTCGACGCGGCGAAGCCCGGGGTCGGGGACCGCCGACAGCACCCGGTTCGCCGATCGCGCGCCGACGCGGTTCGCCCACCCCGCGCTGGCGTTGGCCTCGTGAACCACGACAGGGATGCGGCGGCGCCGAAGGAGTCCGCCCCGCGCCGCCAGGTACGCAGGCAGTGCGACGTACCCGCCGAAGCCGATGACCACATCGGCATCGACGTCGTCGAGCACCGCACGGGCCTGCCGGACCGCGCGCCGCACCCGCAGCGGCAGCCGCATCAGGTCGCCTGACGGCCTGCGTGGCAGCGGCACCGGTGTGATCAGCTCGAGGTGATAGCCGCGTTCGGGAACGAGCCGGGTCTCCAGCCCACGCTGCGTACCGAGCGCGGTGATCCGCACATCGGGGTCGAGCGCGACCAGGGCGTCGGCCACAGCCATTGCGGGTTCGACGTGCCCCGCGGTGCCCCCGCCCGCCAGGACTATCGAGATCCCCCGGTCGCTACGCTCCTGCCCCGGGGGGCCGAAATGCTCACCCGTTAACGCTGACCTTCCATTGCGCGAGCCCGACGGCCCGTCCCAGTTCGGCCTCCATGATGCCCTGAGCGCTGGACCTGCCGGTCGGCCGGATGGGGTTTGCGCTTCTTGGCCGGGGCGGGCTTGCGCGCGGCCTTGGCGGGCTTGGCTTCCGGGCGTTTCCGCAACCGGTCGCGCAGCTCCTCGGTGCGGCTCGGCACATAGGGCTCCGGCAGCGGCAGCCGCAGCAGCCGGTTCATCCGGTCCTCACGTCCTGCCCGCAGCGCGGCCACCGCCTCGGGTTCGTGGCGCGCCGCGCTCGCCATGATGCCGACAATCAATAGCGTTGTCGCCGTTGAAGTACCGCCCGCTGAGATCAGCGGCAGCTGCAGCCCCGTTACGGGCAGCAGCCCGACCACATAGCCGACGTTGATGAACACCTGGCCCAGCACCCACAGCGTCGCGGTCGCGGTGAGCAGCCGCAGGAACGGGTCGGCCGAGCGCCGTGCGATCCGCATCCCCGTATAGGCGAACAGTCCGAACAGGCACAACAACGCGACGGCGCCGACGAACCCAAGTTCCTCGCCGATGATCGCGAAGATGAAGTCGTTGTGGGCGTTGGGCAGATAGTTCCACTTCGCTGTGCCCTGGCCCAGCCCGTCACCGAACACGCCGCCGTTGGCCAGCGCGAACCGGGCCTGGCGGGCCTGATAACCAGAGCCCTGGGCGTCGGCGCCGGGGTTAAGCCACGACTGCACGCGGTCGGATCGGTAGCCCTCGGACACGGCGAGGATTGCCGCTGAGATCATCACGGCGACCATCGAGGACAAGAACACCCGCAGCGGCAGACCCGCGTACCACAGCAGGCCGAGCAGGATGATGCCGAGCGACACCGTCTGCCCGAGGTCCGGCTGGGCGACGATGAGCGCCAGCGCGATCACGGCGGCGGGCACCAGCGGGATGAGCATCTCGCGCAGCGACGCGTGTTCCAGGCGCCGGGCCGCCAGCAGGTGCGCGCCCCAGATCGCGAACGCGATCTTCGCGAGTTCGGAGGGCTGCATGGAGAACCCCGCGATCACGAACCAGCCGCGAGAACCGTTGGCTTCCTTACCGATTCCCGGAATCAGCACCAGCACCAGCATGACGATGGTGAGCGCGAACCCGGAGAACGACAGGCTGCGCATCAGTTGCACGGGCATCCGCAGCGCGATGTAGAACGCGAACAGCCCGACCACGGTCCACAGCACCTGCCTGGCGAAGATGACCCACGGAGAGCCGTCCTCGTCGTAGGAGTGCACCCCCGATGCGGACAGCACCATGGTCAGGCCCAGCGTGACGAGCAGGGCGGTGACCGCGATGATGAGATGAAACGACGTCATCGGCCGGCCGAGCCACGCGCCGAACCGGGTGCGCGGCGCGCGCTCGACGGCCTCGGTGGCGTCGGCAGACTTGGTCCTCCGGAGCCGTAATCGGGTCAGGATATTGCTCACGGCGGGCTACCTAACTCAGGGCAGCAACGGCAGAGGCGAACGCGTCGCCGCGCTGGCCGTAGCTGCTGAACTGGTCGAAGGACGCACCGGCCGGGGCCAGCAACACGGTGTCTCCGGGGCCGGCAAGGCCGCGGGCGGCGTCGACAACGGCCGTCATGAGGCGAGTCACAGAATCCTCAATTTCCCCTTGCACCCCAGAATCCTCTCCCGTCACTACCTCGACGACGGGGACATCCGGGGCGTGTCGCGATAACGCGTCGCGGATCAGGGTCTTGTCACGGCCGATCAACACCGCTCCGACCAGCCGATTCCCCACCGCGGCGACCAGTTCGTCGACCGAAGCGCCCTTGAGCAGGCCGCCGGCGATCCACACCACCCGCGGGTACGCGGTGATCGACGCCTGCGCCGCGTGCGGGTTTGTGGCCTTGGAGTCGTCGACATACGTGACGCCGTCGACTACGTCGACCACCTCGGCGCGGTGCCTGCCGACTCGAAACGCGGCAAGCGCCTCGGCGATGGCCTGCGGCGGCACATCCACCGCGCGGGCGAGCGCCGCGGCGGCCAGCGCGTCGAGAACCCCGACCGGTCCGGCTACCGGGATCGATGCCGCCTCGACCAGTGCCAGCTGTTCGCCGAACGCGTTGTCGACGAGCAGACCGTCGTGCACACCCAGCTCGCCCTGTCCGGGCTCGCCGAGCCGGAAGCCGACCCGCACCTTCGCGGCAGCGCCTGCCAACAGCCCGGAAGCGACCGGGTCGTCGAGCCCGACAACGGCCACCCGGCCGTCGAGCGCACGGGCCTTGTCGCGGGCGTAGGCGTCCATCGTGCCGTGCCAGTCGAGGTGGTCCTCCGCGACGTTGAGCACGACACCGGCCTCTGGGCGCAGCGACGGCGCCCAGTGCAGCTGGAAACTCGACAGCTCGACGGCCAACAGATCGGCCTGCTGATCCAGGACGTCGAGCACGGGATCGCCGATGTTGCCGCACAGCAGCGCGCGGCGACCGGCGGCAACCAGCATCGCGTGCAACATCGATGTCGTGGTGGTCTTGCCATTGGTGCCGGTCACCACGAGCCAGCGCCGCGGCGGCCCGTAGCGGCCGGAATTGTCCAACTGCCAAGCCAATTCGACATCGCCCCAGATCGGCACGCCTGCTGCGGCAGCGGCGGCAAGCACCGGCGCGGTGGGCGGCAGGCCGGGGCTGGTGACGACGAGGTCGTAGTCGGCGATCCGATCGGCGGCGTTGGCCGCGTCGATCACCGCGACACCGGACTGCGCGAAGGCGGTCAGCGCCGGCGGGCTGTCGTCGGTCAGCGTGGCGCGCACACCAAGCGGAGTCAGGGCGGCCAGTATCGCGCGGCCGGTGACGCGGGCGCCTGCGACGAGCACGGCGGCTCCGTAGAGGTCCACGTCAGGCTCCGACGGTCGTCAGCCACTCGCTGTAGAAGAGCGCGACCCCGAGCCCGCAGGCGATCGCCGTGAGCAACCAGAACCGGATGATGACCGTCGTTTCGGCCCAGCCGACAAGTTCGAAGTGGTGATGGAAAGGCGCCATCCGAAACACCCGTCGCCCTGTGGTGCGGAACGCCATGATCTGCACGACGACCGAAGTCACCTCGGCGACGAACAGCGCACCGAGCACAACTGCAAGCATTTCGGTGCGGCTGGCCACCGACAGCCCGGCGATGATGCCGCCGAGAGCCAGCGAGCCGGTGTCGCCCATGAAGATCTTGGCGGGCGCGGCGTTCCACCACAGAAAGCCGATACACGCGCCGGCCGTTGCCGCCGCGATGATGGCCAGATCCAGCGGATCACGGACGTTGTAGCAGCCAAGCCCCGGACTCGTCGCGCACGCGTTGCGGAACTGCCAGAACGTGATCAGCACGTAGGCCGCGCACACCATGGCCATCGCCCCTGCGGCAAGCCCGTCAAGGCCGTCGGTGAAGTTCACCGCGTTGGACCACGCGTAGACGATCGTGACACAGAACAGCACGAAGACAGCCGGCGCCAAGGTGACCGTGGCGATCTCGCGGACGTAGGACAGCTCGGCACTGCCCGGTGTCAGCCCGTCGGCGTTGTGGAATTGCAGCGCAAGCACGCCGAAGAGCACGGCGGCGACCAGAATGCCAACGGTCTTGGCGGTCTTGTTCAGGCCGAGATTGCGGGCCTGCCTGATCTTGATAAGATCGTCGACGAAACCGACGGCGCCCAGCGCAGTGGCCAGGCCGAGCACCAGCCAGCCCGACGCCGACGGCCCGCGGCCATCCATCACGATGCCGATCAGCTGGGTGCCGAGGTATCCGGCCCAGATGCCCGCGACGATTGCCACGCCGCCCATCGACGGTGTGCCGCGCTTCTTGTGATGACTCGGCGGGCCGTCCTCGCGGATCTCGTGCCCGAACCCCTGCCGGGTGAAGAGCCGGATCAGCACCGGCGTGAGAAGGATCGAGACCGTCAGCGCGATGCCGACGGCGATGAGAATCTGCCTCATCCGAGAGGGTCCCGCGCGACCAGTGCGTCGGCAAGGGCGCCGAGCCCTGCCGCATTCGAGGCTTTCACCAGCACCACGTCGCCGGCCTGCAGTTCGGCCCGCAACAATGCCAGTGCGGCGTCGGCGTCGGCGACCATGGTGGATTCAGATCCCCACGATCCCTCCATGACCGCCCCGTGGTGCATGGCGCTCATAGACCTCCCGGTTCCGACGACGATGAGTCGTGACACATCTAATCGCACGGCCAGCCTGCCGATGCGGTCATGTTCGGATATTGCATCATCGCCGAGTTCCGCCATCTCGCCGAGCACCGCCCAGCTGCGGCGTCTTCCCGCGGTAGCGGGAGATGTCCCGGCGGTGGCGTCTCGGGCCATCCACGCCAGTGCCTTCAGCCCTGCCAGCATGGAATCCGGGTTCGCGTTGTACGCGTCGTTGATCACCGTGACGCCGTCGTCGCGGGTGGCGACCTCCATGCGGTGCTTGGACATCGGACCGGCCGCCGCCAGCGCTGCGGCAACCTGTTCGAGGCTGGCGCCGCACTCCAGCGCGACGGCGGCGGCGCACAGCGCGTTCGACACCTGGTGGTCGCCGTGCACGGCTAGGGCGACGTCGGTCTCGGCTGGGCCGTCTGGGCTGGCGGTGTGCAGTGTGAAGCGCGGCCGGGCCAGCGCGTCGAGCGTGACAGGCCCGGCCCACACGTCGGCTCCCTCGGAGCGACCCACCCGCACCACCCGCGCAGCCGTCCGGTCGGCCATCGCGGCCACCGCGGCGTCATCGACGTTGAGGATCACTACTCCCGATGACGGAACAGCTTGTGGCAGTTCAGCTTTCGTCGCAGCGATGGCCTCCCTCGAGCCGAACTCGCCAAGGTGCGCGGTGCCGACATTGAGCACGACGGCGATCGACGGCGGCGCGATCTCGGCCAATGCGGCGATGTTGCCGGGGTGGCGCGCCGACATCTCAAGGACGAGGTAATCGGTGGACTCCGTCGCGCGCAGCACCGTCCACGGATGGCCGAGTTCGTTGTTGAAGGAACCGGGTGGTGCGACGACTTCCCCAAGCGGGGCGAGCACCGCGGCGAGCAGATCCTTCGTCGACGTCTTACCCGACGATCCGGTGACACCGACGATGGTCAGCCCACCTTCGACGAGTTCGGCGGCGACCGCGGCCGCCAGCCTCGCCAGCGCCGCGAGCACCGCGGCACCCGAGCCGTCGGTGTCGTATTCGAGCACACTGGCCGCGGGGTCACCGGCGGAGTCGGGTTCGACGACGATTGCAGGCACGCCGACGGGCCGCGCCGCCAGCACCGCGACGGCGCCCGCGGCAACGGCGGCTTCGGCGAAGTCGTGTCCATCGGAGCGCGCACCTGGCAGCGCGAGGAACAGGCCGCCGGATGTCACTGCCCGCGAATCGAATTCGACGGTCCCGGTGACGCGGGCCGCTGCTGCCTCTTCTGCCGAGATGCCAGACAGTTGGCCACCGACGATGTCGGCGATCTGGGCGACGGTCAGATCGATCACAGGCTGTGCCCGAGCGCCTCAAGAGACCCCGCGAGTTCCTCACGGTCGTCGAACGGCTGGGTCTGGCCGTGGCTGGTCTGGCCGGCCTCATGGCCCTTGCCGGCGATCAGCACGATATCCCCGTGCCGCGCCCACGCCACCGCCTGGTCGATGGCCTCGCGGCGGTCACCGATCTCGGTCACCTGCGCCGCGCCGCCTGCGGCCGTCGCTCCTGCCATGATCGCGGCCCTGATGGCGGCGGGGTCCTCGTCGCGGGGATTGTCGTCGGTCACCACCACGAGGTCGGCCAGTTCTGCGGCGACACGACCCATCTGCTCCCGCTTGCCGGGGTCGCGATTGCCGCCGGCACCAAACACCACCGCGAGCCTGCCTTCGCCTTGTTCGCGCAGCGTCTCGAGGACCGCGCGCAGTGCGCCGGGTTTGTGCGCGTAGTCGACGAGCGCGAGAAAATCCTGGCCGCGGTCGATCGGCTCCAGCCTGCCGGGCACCGTCGCGCCGCGCAGCCCCGGCGCGGCCTGCTCGGGCGACACCCCGACGGCGTCCAGCAGCGCGACCGCCAGCAGACAGTTTGCGACGTTGTAGCGGCCCGGGAGCCCGATCCGCAGCCCATGATGGACACCCGCCGGGTCGACGGCGAGGAACTCCTGCGCCCCAGCCAGAGAACCTGAGCCGACCGCTTCGACCTTCTCCACCCGCCAGTCGGCATCTCGTCCGGTCGCGCTCACCGAGATGGGGTGATGCGCAAGACGCGCCATGTCGCGTCCCGCGTCGTCGTCGACGCAGATCACGGAAATGCTTGCGTGAGTTGGGGACCCGGCGTCGAACAGCCGCGCCTTGGCGTCGAAGTAATCCTGCATCGTCGGGTGGAAGTCGAGATGGTCCCGCGACAGGTTGGTGAAACCTCCGACCGCGAACTTCACCCCGTCGACGCGGCCAAGTGACAGCGCGTGGCTGGAGACCTCCATCACCACGGTGTCGACGCCCCTTTCGACCATCACCGCAAGCAGCGCCTGCAGGTCCGGCGCCTCGGGCGTGGTCAGCGCACTGGGCTGATCGCGTCCGTCGATGCGCACGCCGACAGTGCCGATCAGCCCGGCCAGCCGGTCCGCGGACCGTAGGCCTGCCTCCGCCAGATAGGTGGTGGTGGTCTTGCCGGACGTCCCGGTGACCCCGACGACGCGCAGCGCCTCCGACGGTTGGCCGTAGACGGTGGCCGCCAACTCGCCAAGAACCGAACGGGGGTCGGGATGGATGATTACCGGCACGCCAACGCCGTCCCCGATGTGGGCGACGCCCGCGGCGTCGGTGAGCACCGCGACGGCGCCGCGTGCAACCGCATCGGCGGCGTAGCGGCCGCCGTGCGACGAGCCCCCTGGCAGCGCTGCGAACAGGTCGCCATGCTGCGCATTCTGGCCCCGCAGGGTTACCCCGGTGACCAGCACGTTGGGCACCGTGGCGCCGTCGGCAGGCACCGCTAGCACCTGCTCAGCCAGCCGACCCAGCACTTGGCCGACGGGATGGTTGGGACGCAGGTTCATCGCGATGACACAGTACCGGCCCGCCCGGGACGATTCCCCGCTCGCTGGGGTGGCCGTCCCCTCGCGGGCTGGGGATCCCAACCCGGCTCAGGTGGCTTGAAGTGTCAGCGGCGGGCCCGGGTCGGGTGACAGCGGTACGTTCTCCCTTTGCAACAGCCAGGCGGCGATGTTGTGGAACAGTGGCGCCATCGTCGTGCCCGGCAGTCCCTCCGCGGTGTGCTGCGGGTTGTCGGCCATGATGCCGATGACGTAGCGCGGATCGTCGGTGGGCGCCATGCCCGCGAACGTGATCCAGTAGACGTTGTCGTAGTAGCACCCGCAGCCGGGGTTGATCTGCTGCGCGGTGCCGGTCTTGCCGGCAATCTGATAACCGTCGACGGCCGCGAGGGACCCGGTGCCCTGCTGGTCGCCTCTTGGGTCGCGTTGCACCGTCGCGCGCAGCATCT
>JAVXWV010000400.1:0-3510 GCA_032230775.1 Mycobacterium sp.
TCCGATCTGATCGTCGCGACCGAGGACGCGTCGATCGGCATGGGCGGGCCGGCGATGATCGCAGGCGGCGGGCTCGGCGACATCCACCCCGACGACGTCGGGCCGATCTCAATGCAGGAGCCCAACGGGGTGGTCGACGTCGTCGTCGCCGACGAGGCCGAGGCCGTCGCCGTGACCAAGCGGCTGCTGGGTGACTTCCAGGGTGCGACCACCCCGGGCGAAGCCGGTGACCAAACACGTTTGCGCACAATGATTCCCGAGCGCGCCAGGCGCGCCTATTTCGTCGCCCCGATAATCGAGACGTTGGCCGACGACGGCTCGGTGACGTTTCTTCGCGAGCGCTTCGCGCCGGAGATGGTGACCGCCCTTGCGCGGATCGACGGCAGAGCGGTCGGCGTCATCGCCAACAACACCCGGGTGATGGCGGGTGCGATCACCGCGGCCGCCGCCGACAAGGCCGCCCGTTTCCTGCAGCTGTGCGATGCGTTCGGCCTTCCGGTTGTGTCGCTCGTCGACTGCCCTGGCTACATGGTGGGCCCTGCTGCCGAAGGCGAAGCACTGGTGCGACGCGCCTCGCGCATGCTCGTCGCGGGCGCAGCGCTGAGCGTGCCGCTGATCGCCGTTATCCTGCGCCGCGGCTACGGCCTTGGCGCACAGGCGATGACGGGCGGCAGCCTGCATGAGCCGCTGCTCACCGTGGCGTGGCCGGGTGCACACCTCGGCCCGATGGGCCTCGAGGGCGCCGTCCGGCTCGGGCTGCGCAAGGAGCTCGAGACGATCGCCGACGACGGCGAGCGTGAGGAGCGCGTCCGACAGGCGACCGCCGCAGCGCAGGAGAATGCCAAGGCCCTAAATGCCGCAGTGCTGTTCGAGATCGACGACGTCATCGATCCCGCCGAAACCCGCGGGCTGATCGCCGCGACCCTCACGGCGGCCGCGTCACGCGAGCAACGGCGGGCCGGGCACCGGTTCGTGGATACCTGGTAACTGCCGACCCCCCGAAACGCAGTGCCGCTCAGGCGGATTCCGCGAAGAGTCGTCGGTCGCGCACAGGGTGGCCGTTGCGCTCGGCGAGCGAACGCAGCTGGCGCAGGGCAAACGTCCGCCCGCGGCCGCCCTCGGGGATGAAGATCCCCGCCCACAGGCCCTCCGCGCGTGGGAGTTCGCACGCTTCGCGGGCGCACTGCCATCGTCGCGGGCAGGCCCGGCAGATGGCCTTGGCTTCTTCGTCTCCCGTAGTGGTCCATCGTTCTGGATCTCGGGTACACGCGCCTATCGGCATCTCTTCCCATTCCGGTGCGGTCATCGCGGTTGCTCCTCTGCACGCTCTGCGGCTTCTTGCCGCGGTGGCGCCAAACGTAGCGCATAAACCGTAGCGATGCAACAGTTCAAAAATAAACTCGAATCCGCAGCCGCCACGGATTGACGGCTCAAACCAGTGTCAAACGGGGACGTAAATAAGCTTTAACTGGGATTACAGGCCGCAACTGTCATCGGTGCCATTCCGTAGCATCGATACGGCTTGATGTTGATCAAAGGTGTAGCTCTGCCACATATCGATCCGGCAAAATGCACCGCCAAGTCGTAGCGGTCGGGGCCGGGATGGTTACTATTGCGGCACCCTGCGCAGCACCCACTCAGCGAGGTATCGCCGTAATGACAGACGCGGAGTCGACCGCTGAGGCGCCTGACGTCGTCGACGCCGGACTGGTCCGCGCAGGCGCAGCCGCGGCCGCGCGCAGGCGAGAACTCGACATCAGCCAGCGCAGTCTCGCGGCGGACGGAATCATCAACGCCGGCGCGCTGATCGCCTTCGAGAAGGGCCGAAGCTGGCCGCGCGAGCGCACCCGAGCAAAGCTCGAAGAGGTGTTGCAATGGCCGCAAGGGGCCATCGCGCGGCTGCGCAAGGGCGAGCCCGTCGCGCGGGAAAGGCCAACCGAACCCGTCGCGGGCGCGGGCGAAGGGCAGCTGATCGCCCAGGCCGTCATCACCGCGGTGCATACCCTCGGCGGGGCCGTCGAATCGCTGCCCCCCGTCGACGACCCGGCGTTCACCCCGCGGGTGACGGCCATCCTGGCCGACCTTCGCAAGCTCGAGGCGGTCGCCGCCCGCGCCACCCGCATCAGCCAGGTCACGCCCGCGTTGATCAAGGCGCTGGGTACCGTGCGCCGTCAGATCGACGAGCTCACCATGCTCGGAGCGACCGCTCCGCGAGCGACATTGGGCCAGAGGCTGTACGCCACACGTCGCCGGGCAAACCTCACCATCGCCGAAACCGCCCAAGCGGCAGGTG
This sequence comes from Mycobacterium sp., assembly GCA_032230775.1. Taxonomy (GTDB): domain Bacteria; phylum Actinomycetota; class Actinomycetes; order Mycobacteriales; family Mycobacteriaceae; genus Mycobacterium. The sequence continues at coordinate 2,294 of JAVXWV010000400.1, forward strand.
TTTCCGAAGATGACATCGCCCGCGCGGAAGGCGAGGAGCCGGTGCCTGCGGCCGCGATCGACGGGATCGAATCGCTGCTCAAGCAGATCGATTAGTAGCGTTCCCTGCTGCGGTCGTCGCGGCTGGGGAAGTGCTTGGCGAGCGCTGCGGCGATCTCGAGGAAACGGCGCCGCGCAGCCGGGGACATCTGGTTGGTGTGATCGATGACGCCACCCGGACGAAGGTTCCCGTCGAAGGGTACCTCGACGACGACCTGTCCCTGGCTCGCGAACTGCTGGGCCAGGATTGACCGGGTGCGTTTGTCGGCATGTCCGTCGGAGTCGTTGAGGACGATCACCGTGCGCTGGAGCAGACCGGTGAGCCCGCGGGCGGCCAACCAGTCCATGGTCTGACCGGCCGCGGCCGCGCCATCGACCCACGGAGAGGACACCACGATCAGCGCGTCGAGATCCCGCAGTACCTCCAGGGTGACGGGGGAGTCCATGGTCGAGCTGCAGTCGACGATCGAGATGGTGAAGTAGCGGTCCAGCCGAGACGTGGCTTCCCGATAGATCGCGGGATCCAGGACGCGCCTGCGCGCCGGCGTCGCCTCGCCCGCGAGGACGAACAGGCCTGCGGCGTTGTTACCCACCCGGCTGCGTAGGTCGGCGAACGTCTCAAGGTGCTGGTCGGACGCCAACTCCCAGTAGGACCCCTGCGCCTTCGGGTCGACGCGGCTGCCCAGCTTGCCGAACGCGGTGTCGGCGTCGATGGCCACCACTCGGTCGTCCTGGCGCAGCTCGGCGAACACCGAGCCGATGCTGGCGGACACGGTCGTCTTCCCGACGCCGCCCTTGCCCATCACACCGATCTTGTAATGCCCGCGCAGCACCGACTTGATCTGGTTCTCCAACTCTGCCTGCCGGGCCTCGTCGGGTGACTGGCCGAGATTGACCGTGCCGAAGGTGGCCTTGTACAACGCGAGACGCCAGCCGCGCGCGGGCAGTCGTCTACGCGCGGGCACCAGGTCGTCGGCCCTTATCCGGTCGGCGTACGACTCCGGCGGCGGCGCGCCCACATCGGGTCCGTAACCGGACTGCGCCCAATGGCCCGTCCGAGCACCCGACGGCGGCAGGGGCGGTTGGGACGGCTGTCCCGCCGGACGTGTGGCAGGCGGGGGCTGCCAGCCAATCGGCGGATTCCATGCGGTGTTGTCGTGGCGGTTGGCGGTCGGCATC
>JAVXWV010000411.1:0-4453 GCA_032230775.1 Mycobacterium sp.
AGCTGAGTCTGCTTCATCAGGTCATTGGTAATCAACGCGGTGGCGCCAGCCTTAGTAGTCGCGGATGACTTCGACATGAGGCCGGAGTCGAATGGCGGCTGCGGGTCGTATTCCATTGACAACTGAATGACTTTGGCGCGGCCCTCGCCGCCGATCTGGCCGGCCAGCCACAACCCCAGGTCGATTCCCGCCGACACGCCCGCACACGTCACAATGTCTCCCTCGTGCACGATGCGTTCGTCGCCAACCGCCGTAACGCCCATCACCTTCAACGCGGACAGCGCCGCCCAATGCGACGTGGCCCGCTTGCCGTCCAGCAACCCGGCCGCGGCGAGGATGATCGAACCGGAGCACACAGACGCCGTCCACGTCGCGGTCTTGTGAGCCTGACGCACCCAATCCAGAACCTTCTCGTCGCGGGCGTGCTCCATCGTCGTCATGCCGCCAGGTATCAGAAGGACGTCGGGCGACGGCGTCTCGTCGAAGGAATGCGTAGCGCCGACGACCAGGACACCGGAATCGGCAATGATCGGCCCCGGCTCGTGCCAGACGAACCGCACCTCGGCGTCTGGCAGCCAGCGCAGCACCTCGTAGGGCCCGATGAAGTCAAGGGCGGTGAAGCCGGGGTAGACCACGATTGCGATCTGGGTCATTGCCATCTCCTTTGGTTAGGCGAATGTCTCGCGATACTGGTCGGGCGAAATGCCAAGTCGTCGAACGAAGTTGCGGCGTAACGTTTCCGCGGTTCCGAATCCGCAGCGAGCGGCGATGACGGTGACGGTGTCGTCGGTCTCCTCCAGTTGCCTGCGGGCGGCTTCGGTACGGATACGTTCGACATAGGCGCCGGGCGCCTCGCCGACCTCGTCGGTGAACACGCGGGTGAAGTGCCGCGGGCTCAGTGCTGCGCGACGGGCCAACTCGGGAATGCTGTGCGCGCCACCGGGTTCGGACTCGATGGCCTCCTGGGCGTCGCGGATCGGCGCCCGCTTGGCGCGTGGCATCCACACCGGCGCCGCGAACTGCGTCTGGCCACCTGGGCGTCGCAGGTACAGCACCAGCCAGCGGGCCACCGTCTGTGCGACCTCGGTCCCGTAGTCGTCCTCGACGAGTGAAAGGGCCAGGTCGATGCCCGCGGTGACACCGGCCGCCGTCCAGGTCTTGTCCGAGCTGCGGACGAATATCGGCTCGGGATCGACTGTGATCAAGGGGAATTCGCGCGCCATCTGACCGGCGAACGCCCAGTGTGTAGTCGCGACGCAGCCGTCGAGCAGGCCGGCCTGGGCGGCGATGAACGATCCGGTGCAGACGCTGACGACGCGACGGGTGTGCTCGGCCGCGATCTGTATCCAGCCGATGGTGTCCGGATTGTGGCGGACGGTATCGACTCCGCCGCCGCCTGGCAACACGAGAGTGTCGATAGGTGTGCGCGGATCGGGCAGCGGTTGGGTGACGAGCGCAAGGCCGGTACCAGTGGTAGCCGGCCGGCCGTCAACCGACGCGACGACCACCTCGTATGCGCCGTTCAGCAGCAGCGACGCGCCGGTGAAGACGTCGAACGGGCCCACGACGTCCATCGCCTGGATGCCAGGGAAGGTCAGGATGACCACCTTGCGCGCCACGAATTCAGTGTTCGCCGTAAAGGCGATGGCGTCTACGCCCTGCACCCCACGAATTAGGACATGCCGGTCAGAGCTTCTTGAGCCCCCTGACGATCTTGTTGAACGGCATGACTGAGGCCAACGCCTTGCGCAGGCTCCGCTGCATGAGGCTCGCATTGATGATCACCAGGTAGCGCACTCCACAGTCGCGCCACTGCGCGGCTTGTTCGATGACCTCATCGGGTGTCCCGTTGAAGAGCACTTCTTGCATCAGCGACGACGGGACGGTTGCCACGTGGGACAACGCGGTTTGCTCGTCCATGTCATGCGGGACCAGATCCTGGGCGCCCGCGAAACCCGCGCCCAGTGGGTGCTGTGCACCGTGCCGAACGAAGACCTCGTCGGATGCGTTCAGTGCAAACGCCCGGAGTACTTCGGAATCGAGCGCCGCGTCGACGTCATCGCGGGTTCGGCCCGTCACGGCGAACATCAACAGGGCGGGGATGATGGACATCGGATCGCGACCGGCGTCGGACGCGGCAGACCGAACGGCGTCGAGACGCTGCTTGTAGTCCACCGGGCGGTGCGGGAAGCTCGGAAAATACGCATCCGCGTAACGGCCCGTGGCGCGCAGCATGCGCGGACCGTGCGCACCGATCCAGAGCTCTGGCCACTTTCCGCGATAGGGCGGCAGATCGAATATCGCGTTCCGCAGTGGGAAATAGGGCGAGTCCCGGTTGACGAGTTCGCCGCCCGAATCCCACAGCGCGCGGATGGTGGCCATCGCCTCCTCGAACCGCGCCACCGGCTTGGACCAGTCAACACCGTAGGGCTCGTTTCCTTCGCGTTCGCCGGGGCCGATACCCAAGATGGCCCTTCCGCGGGTGAGCAGGTGCAGCGTTGCGGCGGCCTGCGCGGTGACGGCGGGGTTGCGTCGACCGCTGTCGGTCACACCCACGCCGAGGCGCAGCCGGCCGACTCGGTTTCGGGCGGCGATGTGCCCCAGCATGGTCCACGGCTCCATGCACGCGTCAACCCTGGGTATGAGCTTCGTTGCGCCGCAGTATTTCTGCTGCCACAACGATCGCGGGAACAGTTGGTTGAGGTGGTCAGGAACCCAAAATGAGTCGACGCGGTTGGCCACCGCACCCAAGTAGTTGGCTCGGGTGAACGTGTCGGCCGCCGGCTGGGCGACAAGGATTGGGTCCGCTACACCAACTCGAAATCCGGTCATGGCTCAGTTTCACGCGCACCGGTCCCGCGTGCTTGCGTATTCGACTACTCGACTTCTCTAGGACAACAGCCGGTAGCAGGCGATGACGCGCTCGATCCACCAGTCACGACGGTCGGGCGCGGCGGTCAACGCGGCCAGCCGCGCCGGATCGGGGATTGCCAGACTGACCTCCAGATATCCGTCGACCGGCGCGACCGGCTCGACGATGTCCTCGACGAACAGCCCCCCGGTGCCCAGCCCGCACGCGTACTCGAGCTCCGGCAGCGCCGCCGCGGCCAGCAGTCCCTGCCCGATGCCGACGGCCGAGTCGAGCGCGCTGGACACCACGATCGGGATCTCGATCTGCCCGGCGATGTTGAGCAGCTCGCTCACCCCGCCGAGCGGCGCGACCTTCAGCACCGCGATGTCGGCGGCGCCTTCACGCACGACACGCAGCGGGTCGTCGGCCTTGCGGATGCTCTCGTCGGCGGCGACCGGCACATCGACGCGACGACGCACCTCGGCAAGTTCGGGCACCGTCGCACACGGCTGCTCCATGTACTCGAGCGGCCCATCAGCGGTCAGTGCCTTTGCGGCCGACACGGCCTCGTCGACGGTCCACCCTCCGTTCGCGTCGACCCTTACCGTCGGCATCAGGGCACGAACGGCGTTGACCCGCGAGACATCATCGGTCAGGGACTGCCCCGGCTCGGCCACCTTCACCTTTGCGGTGCGCGCGCCGGGAAAGCGCGCCAATACATCGGGTACCTCGCCCGCGTCGACGGCAGGGACGGTGGCGTTGATCGCGATGCGGTCGCGAAGCGGCGACGGCGGCTCACTGTAGGCGGCTTCGATGCCCGCAGCGAGCCAGTACGCGGCCTCGGGCGGCTGGTACTCAAGAAAGGCGCCGAACTCGCCCCAGCCGGCGGGCCCATCGATCAGTGCGATCTCGCGAACCGTGATGCCGCGGAAGTGAACTCGCATCGGCAGCGAGACAACGTGAAGACGATCGAGCAGGTCGTCGAGCGGCGGAGGCACGATTCAGGCTAGACCGTCGCGCGGTCGCGGCCCTCCCAGTACTGCTTGCGCAGATCCTTTTTGAGAATCTTGCCGGTCGGGTTGCGTGGCAGTTCGTCCTTGATGTCGACGGTCTTCGGGCACTTGTAGGCGGCCAGCCGCTCGCGACAGAAGGCGATGAGTTCCTTCTCGTCGGCCTCGCCTTCAAGTTGGACAACGGCTTTCACGACCTCGCCCCACTTCTCGTCGGGCACCCCGATGATCGCGACGTCGACCACAGCGGGATGCTCGGCCAGCACCCGCTCCACCTCGATCGAGTAGATGTTCTCGCCACCGGAGATGATCATGTCCTTCAGCCGGTCCTCGACGAAGATGTAGCCACCCTCGTCGACGCGACCGATATCACCGGTACGGAACCAGCCGTCCTCGGTGATCGACTCAGCCGTCGCCTCCGGCTTGTTGTGGTAGCCCTTCATCAATTGCGGTGAGCGGAACCACAATTCGCCCTGCTCCCCCGCCGGCACGTCCTTGAGCGTGTCGGGGTCGACCACCCGGACCTCGGCGTTGGGGACAAGGGTGCCCGCGCTCGACAGCCGCTCCTCTTTGCCGGGGTCGCGGTGGGCCT
>JAVXWV010000424.1:0-3239 GCA_032230775.1 Mycobacterium sp.
GCCCCTCCTTGGTTGCTTCCAACGGACCGTCGCCGGTCCGGGGCTTCATCGCCGCCATCGAGTGCTCCCTCCGAATGAGCCGGCCCGCGTCAGCGGGCGTACAGATCTCCCCCTATTGTTCCCTATCAGCTGCGTTCGGTGTGCAAAGACCCGGCTAAGGCCGCCGCGACGGCGCGTCAGCGACCAACGGAACCCAGCAGTCCGCGGTGTGATCGTCGACCATTCCGGTGGCCTGCATCAACGCGTACGCCGTCGTCGGTCCGACGAATCGGAAGCCGCGGCGCTTCAATTCTTTGGCCATCGCGGTCGATTCGGGGGTCACCGCGGGAACGTCGGACAAGTTGGCGGGCCGTGGTCGAGTGGGCGGCGCGAACGACCACAGCAATTCAGCGAGATCGACATCGAGGTCGGCAGTGGCACGCGCGTTGGCGATGGTGGCCTCGACTTTCGCGCGGTTGCGCACGATGCCGACGTCAGCCAGCAGCCGGTCGACGTCTCGTTTGGTGTAGCGGGCGATGCGGTCGACATCGAACCCGTGGAATGCCCGGCGGAAGTTCTCCCGCTTGCGCAGGATGATCAGCCACGAAAGGCCACTCTGGAACGCCTCGAGGCTGATCCGCTCGAACAGCGCGGCGGACTCCCGCAACGGCTGCCCCCACTCGGTGTCGTGGTAATCCCGATAGAGGACGAAATCGGCTGGCGCCAAACGTGTTTGGTCGATCCAACCGCAGCGGGTGCGGCCGTCGTCTTCGACGGTCACGATTCGCCGTTGCCATCGGAGTGCAGCGCGTGGGCGCCGCCTTCGATCGGCTCGTCGACGTCCTCGGCGTCGTCGTCGATTCCATAGGCCGCGCGCATCGTCGCTAGTTCGCCACGCAGCGAATCCAGCTCCTGGCCGAGCCTGTCGAGCACCCAGTCGACCTCGCTGGTCTTGTAGCCGCGCAGGGTCTGGGTGAATTTAACGGAGTCGACGTCGTCCCCGGTGACGCCGGAGGCAGGCAACACGGTGGCGGTGGTGGCGCGCGGCAGCGGCGGCAACGGCTCACCGCGGCCGAACAGCACGCTGCCGAGCCCGAACAGCACGACAGCCACCAGGATCAGCACTACCAGGTACAGCAGAACCAGGGTCACGTCCTCGATACTGCCCGACGACCCCGACAGGCCGGTCGCCGGATCAGGCGGGTTTTGAACCCGGGTGACGACTGACCATGCGCAGTGCGAAACGACTCAGACGGGGTGCCCGGTTCGCCACCTGGACGATCGCTCGGTCGGCGGCGTTCATCGTCGCGGTCGGCGGCGGCGTCAACGCCGCGTGTTCGGGCGTGGCCTGGGACGCCGGCCGCTGGTCCTGACGGCGATCGGCCATCACAGCGTGCACCGACCACTTGCCGGGTACACCCTTCAAATCGTGCTCCCCACGGGCTTCGAACTCGACGCCGGAGCCGAACACCAGATCCCGCACAGTCGCCGAGACCAACACCTCGGCAGGCCCAGCCAGAGCCATGATGCGAGACCCGATATGCGCGGCGATACCGCTGATGTCATCGTCGGTCACCTCGCACTCGCCCGCATGGACCCCCGCCCGCACTTCCACGCCTTCCTCGGCCGCGTGCCTGGAGATCGCCAGCGCGCAGCGGACCGCCAGTGTCGGGCGCTCGAAGATGGCAAGCACGCCGTCGCCCATCGTCTTGATGAGTGTGCCGTCGTGCCGCTCGACCTGGTCACGCACCGCGGAATGATGCGTTTCGAGCAGCGTCGACCACGTCTCGTCACCCATTTCCACCGCGCGCGCCGTGGACTCGACGATGTCGGTGTAGAGCACTGTGACGAGCTTGCGCAAGGTGGGCCCGCGGGGCGCGCTGCCGCCGACGAAGTCCTCGATGCCTGCAAGCATGTCGTCGCCGTTGAAGAAGCACATGTGCTCGTCTCCAGGTAGTTCGAGCAGCTTGGCCCCGGCGATGGCGTCCGCGGTCCACCGAGCAGCCTCTACTGGAAGGATGTCGCCGGTCCGGTGGATCACCAGTGTCGGCACGTCAACCGCGTCGACCGCACCCGTGACGTCGTAGTCCCACAGCGCATTGATGATGACCCGGGCCATCCCGGGACTCGCGCAGGCCCGCTCGACATTGGGGGCCAACTTTCGGTACACGAGGTTGTCACGCGCATATGGGGACAGGGTGTGGAACATCGACCCGTCGCCCCAATGCTCGCTGCAGTGTCGAACCAACGCCCAAAACGGTTCCCATCGGTGCTCGGTGCCCGGGAGGAAGTCGTCGTTTGGCGTAATCCGCGGCACTCCGCACAACGCGATCAGCGCCTCGACGCGCTCGGGGTGCGTCGCAGCAAGCAACGTGGCAGGTGTGCACGCCTCGGAGTTCCCGATGACCACCGCCCGGCGCGAGCCTGCAGCGTCGAGCACGGCGAGGAAATCGTCGGCCCGCTGCTGCACCGTCGGGACGCCGACGACCGGATCGGATAGCCCGGTGCCGGGCTTGTCGAACAGCAGGAGGCGCCCGATCGACGCCAGACGGCGGAGGAACGCCGTCGCATAGGGGTCCGCCCACATCAGGTCGAGGTGCGATACCAGGCCGGCACCAAAGATGATGTCGACAGGCCCATCGCCGATCGCCTGATAGGCGATGCTGATGTCCCCCCTGCGCGCGTACTCGACGTCAACGGCCACGTCGCTACTACCTGTGAATCCCCCACATAGACGCTGATCGTCCCCTGCCAAGGCCGCCAGGTCAATTAGCCGAGCGGGCGCCGGGGCTACCCGCGCGGGCGCAGGGTGATCATCGGCGGGCGGTCGTCCAGCGACACCGACGAAACACGCGGGGTGTAGTCGTCGCCGTCGGCGAAGAACTGCGTCAGCGCCACCCCGGAGTCCGGAACGCCGCAGCGTGACAGCAGGGTCGCGATGACCTGGCGACTCATCGACGCGAGTTCGGTCAGCGGCCGGTTGCGGTGCGTGCGCACGCCGAGGTTCACCTGGGCGATGGCGTCCAGGCCGAGTCGGTCGTAAGTGTCGATCAGCAGCCCGATCTCCACGCCGTAGCCCGGCGCGAACGGCAGCGAGCTCAGCAGTTCGCGGGTACCGGCGTATTCGCCGCCCAGCGGCTGCATCAGGGCGCTCAGTTCGGGACGCAGCGACGCGAGCAGTGGGCGCGCGACCAGCTCGGTGACCCGGCCACCGCCGTTGGCGTCCTCGCTGCCGCTGATCTTCAGCGGTCGCCGATAGA
>JAVXWV010000461.1:0-4685 GCA_032230775.1 Mycobacterium sp.
TCGGCTACGAGGAGGGCGGTCAGCTCACCGAGAAGGTCAGAAGGAAGCCCTTCAGCGTCGTCCTGTTCGACGAGATCGAGAAGGCGCACCAGGAGATCTACAACAGCCTGTTGCAGGTCCTCGAGGACGGTCGTCTGACCGACGGCCAGGGACGCACGGTCGACTTCAAGAACACCGTGCTGATCTTCACCTCGAACCTCGGGACGTCCGACATCTCCAAGGCGGTCGGCCTGGGCTTCACCCAGGGTGGTGGTGACAACAACTACGAGCGGATGAAGCAGAAGGTCAACGATGAGCTGAAGAAGCACTTCCGGCCGGAGTTCCTGAACCGCATCGACGACATCATCGTGTTCCACCAGCTGACGCGCGACGAGATCGTCAAGATGGTGGAGCTGATGATCGGCCGGGTGGAGAAGCAGCTCAAGAGCAAGGACATGGCCATGGAGCTGACCGACAAGGCCAAGGCCCTGTTGGCCAAGCGCGGCTTCGATCCGGTGCTCGGCGCACGTCCGCTGCGGCGCACCATCCAACGCGAGATCGAGGACCAGCTGTCCGAGAAGATCCTGTTCGACGAGGTCGGCCCCGGCCAGCTCGTCACCGTCGACGTCGACAACTGGGACGGCGAGGGTGCAGGCGAGGACGCGGTGTTCACCTTTACCGGAAGCAAGAAGCCGGCGAAGGAAGCCGAACCGGATCTGGCTCAGGCCGGCGCAGCAGGCGCACCGTCCGCGGCGGCCGCGGAGTAACAACTACAACGAAAACGGGCGGTTACCCTCATCGCGGGTGGCCGCCCGTTTTCGCGTCTAGAAGAGGAGTGCTCGCAGTGCTTGTTGTCACCACCAACGACATACCCGGCTGGGAGATCCAACGGGTCTGCGGCGAGGTGTTCGGTCTGACCGTCCGGTCACGCAACGCGTTCTCCCAGATGGGCGCAGGCTTCAAGTCGATGTTTGGCGGTGAGCTGCAGGGCATGACGAAGAACCTGGCCGAAAGCCGCAACGAGGCCATGGCACGGCTCATAAACGAGGCCCGCGCCCGCGGCGGCAACGCGATCGTGGCCATGCGGTTCGACACCACCGAACTCGGCGACGTGTGGACCGAGATCTGCGCATATGGGACCGCAGTGCAGGCCGTCCCCGTCACCGAAGCGGCCAAGTACACCGCCAGTCAGCTGGGTTACGGCGCCGGAAGCTAGACCCGATGGTTAGGATGCTGCTGTAATCGACGGGCGAAGGAATCTGGTGAAAATCCAGAACGGTCGCGCCACTGTGCAAAGTCAGACCCGACGCCCGTCTACACCTTGATGCTGGGACGCGAATTCCCGGAAAGGAAATGACATGACTTCTTCCGAGGCCCGCAGAACCACAGCGCCGGCGGTCGACCTGTCGGTGGCGAAGGCGGCCATCTGGCTGTCACTCACGGCGTTCCTCGCGTTGGTCGTGCTCTACTTCGTTGGCATGGACCAGGGCGCGACGTCGGTGTTCGGTAGCAACACCTACGTGCACGAGTTCGTGCACGACGCCCGTCACCTCCTCGGTTTCCCCTGCCACTGACGTACGGGAGAGGAGCCAACACAATGGAAAAGCAGATCATCGGGCGCGGCCTTCTCGCCGGCGCCCTCGCTGGAGTGCTCGCATTCGTCTTCGCCCGGATCTTCGTCGAACCCGTCATCGATCGTGCGATCGGCTACGAGGACGGCGTCGGCGCGGCCCGCGAGGCCATGGAGCACGGCGCGCATGAGCACGGAGCCGAGGTGTTCACCCGCGGCATCCAGGCCAACATCGGCATGGGATTCGGTGTACTGGCGTTCAGCGTTGCCATGGGTGCGTTGTTCGCGGTGGTGTTCGCGGTGACATATGGGCGCGTCGGCAACGTCTCCGCCCGCCTCCTGTCGGTGTATGTGGCCGGCGGAATGTTGTTGAGCCTGTACGTCGTTCCCGCATTGAAGTACCCGGCCAACCCGCCGGCAGTGAGCGTCGATGAAACCATTCGCCAGCGCACGTTGTTGTACCTGCTGATGGTCGTGGTGTCTGCCGCGTTGTTCGTCGGTGCGGTCTATCTCGGTCGGCGATTGGCCGCGCGCATGGGCCCATGGAACGCGACGCTTGCCGCGGCAGGCTCGTACATTGTCGTGATCGCCGTCGTGATGCTGATCCTGCCGACGATCGACGAGACACCAGGACCGCTGCGCGATAGCGCGGGCAAGATCATCTACGAGGGCTTCCCGGCCGACGATTTGTACCAGTTCCGGCTCTTCTCGCTGGGCACCCAGGTGGTCATGTGGGCGACGATCGGACTGGTGTTCGCGACGTTGGCATCACGCTTCCTCGACGAGAAGCGGCGGGAGACTGTTTCGGCGTGAGTCCCGAAGGCGAGCGCGAGTGAGGATCGCAGGACCGGAGCGAGCGGGAGCCGAGGCATGAGTGAGGTCGTCCGGCTGACACTCGTATCGCACGCGATGACCGATGCGATGGCGGCCGGACGATTTCCCACCGACGAACCGCTCAATGCGGTCGGCCACCGTCAGGTCGACGCGTCGATCGATCTCGGTGTCACCGAGCGCGCGTATTGCGGCCCGGAGAAGCGGACCAGGCAAACGGCCGAACTGCTCGGTCTGCACGCCACCATCGACAACAGGCTGGCAGATCTGGACTGCGGACGCTGGCGCGGCGACGTGGTTGGCGGGGTGCAGTCCGACGATCTGGCGATCTGGCTGACCGACCCGACGCGGGCGCCGCACGGTGGCGAATCGGTGATTGAGCTGATCGAACGCGTGCGTTGGTGGATGGATTCACTGACCACCCGTCGCATCCGGCTGGTCGTCGTAACGCACCCGTCGGTGATCCGGGCCGCGATCCTGGTCGCGCTGAACGCGCCACCGAAGTCGTTCTGGCGCATCGATATTGCACCAGTTAGCCGAACGGTGATGCACTTCCGCGGGCACGCCTGGACGCTGCGCTCGAGCCTTTAGGTCAGCCGATCGGAATCAGGCCGAACGCCTGCTTCGCGACGGCCAGTATCCAGCCCGCCGCGGTGTTACTGCGATAGCGCGGCCAGTTCAGCTGGAAGCTCACCACCCAGGACTGGCCGGTGCGGTCGACGGCGTACCAGCTGAATGTCATGTCGCCGGGCAGGTTTCCGGCTTTGGCTCCGATGTACGACCACGTCGACCTGTCGAGGTCGATACCGGGGACAGCGGACAGGATCTGCCTCACCGGCGCCGCCTCGCCGACCGCCGCGGCCTGTAGCGCGGCGTGCAGCCTACAGATATCCGCGGCACTGCCATACCACTCGGCGCCGTAGATCGATGCGGGGGTGCTGGTGCGGTTCGGATCGGGTTGATACGGGCGGGAATTCGTCTGCTCAAGCAGTTGTGCACGACCCTGTGGAGTGGCCTGCTTCCACTGCTCACGCAGATCCGGTTCGCCCCAGCCGATCGAGAAAAGCTCATGCATAGTCGGGAACGGCGTCATGCTGGCCGGGTCGTGGTGCCCCGCAGTCACCAGAGCACGCTCGACGGCGCCGGGAGTCAGCCGCGCGATCAACAGATCGGTCGCCATGTTGTCGCTGGCCGAGATCATCTCCTGTGCCGCCTTGCGCACCGACACCTGGGCGCCTGGTGGCAGCGAGTCCAGAGCGGCAGATCCGACCGCCTTGGCTTCTTCGGTGATGGTGAGCTGGTCGGTCCAGCGCAACGTCTGAGCCTTGACGGCATCGGCAACGGCCAGCAGCACATACAGTTTGAAGATCGACGCCAACGGCAGCGAGAGGTCGGTGTTGGTGCCTGCGATTGGAACGCACTTGGAGGCCGGGCCGTCTGGGACGACCTTCGCGACTTGATACGAGTAGCGCGCCCCCGACTTCGCCAGCTCTGCGTCGACGTCTTGCCACGACTTGATCACCAGCGGTTGCAGCGACACCTCGAATCGGTCGACAAGTCCGTCGTCGTTGGTGCGTAGTTGGATGTCCTGCGCGACGCCATACGACGTCAGCACGTGCAGGGTCGCGCTTCCCGCGCCGATGTCGACGCCCGAGACAGTGATCGGCCGGTCCAGCCACAGATTGCCCATCGCGGATGTGATCGCATTGACTTGCTGCGGCGCAGCCATCGTGCGAACCCCGACGGTGCCGATCGGCCAGTCCGAGTTGAGCATGTCCATGGTCTGCTTGGCTCGCAGCCCCTGAGGCGTGTTGGTGTCGATGTGAACGCCGTACGCGGCATCGGCCACGGGCGTCGATCCACTGTTGGCGCATCCGCAAGCCAGGACGACGACGAGCGCGGCCGTCAGCACCGCCGCGATATATCGTGCCCAGCCCGCGTTACGCAGTGGCGCCGGTCCCCGCAACGTCCAGCACAACCTCGAACTCCAGCAACGACGCGCCCGTGGCGACCGGGTTGGCGCGCTGGCCTGCGTGCGCCTCGACCGCGGGACCCGTCGCCCACGCCTGGAACGCCTCTTCGGACTCCCATTGCGTGACCACGAAGTAGCGGTCTTCGCCCTTGACCGGGCGCAACAGCTGGAAGCCGAGGAAACCGGGCTGGTTGTCGACGGCATGTGCACGGTTCGCAAACCGTTTCTCCAGCTCCGGACCGGCGTCGGGCGGGACCTCGATTGCATTGATCTTCACCACGGGCATGCGGCAAGGCTACCGCGTGGTCACGGCAAGATAACGGTGTGCACCCC